>JAEUQP010000853.1 GCA_016789645.1 Acidobacteriota bacterium
GAAAAGATCAGTTTCTTTTTCTTCATGTTACTTCTCCGATTTGGGCCGTTTTGAAGACGGCGGTTGTTGATTGTTCGCCTGCCGGAGCAGGTGTTCCTGGGCAAAGAGAATGATCGAATACAACCGGAAGTCCCGGTTGCCTTGTTTGACGAAGGTGTGTCCTTCATCACCTGCCAGCACATACCAGACTGATGTGCCTTGTTGCTTCGCAGCGTTGACCATGGCGTCCGCTTCGCTGGCGGCAACCCGCGGGTCGTTCTTTCCCTGAATGATCAGCAGCGGTTTTTTGATCTTCCGAATGTTGTTGAGCGGCGCGGTTCGTTCCATAAACGTCTTGACCTTCGGGTCTCGCTCGTCGCCGAATTCCGCCCGCCGCAAATCGCGCCGCCATCCTTCGGTGCGTTCGATAAACGTCGCCAGATTTGTCGCTCCCGAATCTGAAATTGCCCCCCTGATGCGGTCGTCGTATTTCGCCGCCACGGAAAGCGACATATAGCCGCCGTAGCTCGAACCCTGCACAAGAACGCGATCAGCATCGAGGTCGGGTTGTTTTTTGATCCAGTCGAGCAAGGCGCCAATGTCCTTTACCGCATCTTCGCGCTGCACGCCGTTGTCGAGGTCGAGGAACTTCTTTCCGTACCCCGTTGAGCCGCGCACGTTTGGGTAGATCTTCACGATGCCCAGTTCGTTGATGAAATAATTGTCTTCGTAGCCGAAGACGGGCCGGTACTGCTCTTCCGGGCCGCCGTGAATATCAATGATGACGGGGCGCTTGCCGGTGAATCCGGCTGAAGGGCGATAGAGAAAACCAGAAATCATTCTGCCATCGAAGCTCTTCCACTGAATCAGTTCCGGCAATGACAGCTTTTCCAGGTCGAGGCCGCCATTGACGCTCTTCGTCCAATGCTCGACCTTGCCGGTCTTCACATCCAGCGAATAAATGTCATTCGGAGTGCGCGGTGATTTGAGATTGAAAGCAAGCTCAGTCGAGTTGTTGTGCCATTTGAGGTCGGAGATGACTCCAACCGGCAGATCGCCGGTCGGTTTGTGATTGCCGCCTTCCGTATCAAGCAGGTAGAGACGAGAAACGCCGTTTTCATTGACAACGAAAGCCAACGTCTTTCCATCCGGCGAAAGCTGAAACTCATCAACATCCCAGTTAATTGCAGCCGTCAAACTCTTGAACTGCCCGTTGGAAAGATTCAGATACGCCAACCGGCGGACATCGGAACCTCGGTCCGTAATGACGAAAACGCCTTTGCCGTCTTTGCTGAACAGCGGAGAGTCATAGTATTCATCGGCCTTCTCGGCATTCCCGGACAAGAGACGCTTTTCGCCTTTTTCCACATCAACCAGCCAGAGCCTGCTCGTGGTGTTTCCGATGAACTCGCAGAAAGCCACCTGCGTGTCATCCGGCGACCAGCCAAACGCCTTCAGATAATTTCCAGTAGACTCGACCAGCAACCGGCGGCTCTTCGGATCGAACGGATTGATGACTGACAGGCTGACGCCGCTTCCTTTCGACGGTGAAAAGCTCCAAACGACTCGCTCCCCGGAATGAGACCAGACAGGTTCGGTGTTCCTCGATTTCTCCTCAGAGAGCAGCGTGCTTGCGCGGGTCACCGGGTTGTAAAGAAACATCTGAAACGATTCGTCGCCATTCGCATCGCGGTTGTAAACCGCATATTTCGCCTGCGGCTGAAAGTACACGTCATAAACATCGCCGAACGGCAGATAGACCCAGGGCTTTTGTGGGCCGGTGGGCATTTCCACGCGCGCAACCCACGCCGCGCTCGAAATGCCTTTGACCCATAGCTCCCGTTTTTCAGGATGCCAGCCGGCCAGCGGAAGGCCGTAGGCTCCCAAATAGCGTTTTACTTCTTTCGCCAATGAAGACGGGGCTTTCGGAACGCCAGACACCTCCATGCTCTTGGGCGGCGCAATTTCATCGCTTTGTGCTGTAGCGCCGCGCGGCAAAGCGGCCAACGACAAAACGACCGCACAGATCGCTATCCACAGATATTCCGAAGGCAGATTGGGCCGACAACGTGTTTGCGTTGACATTATCGCTCCATGAAATCGTGTGTGAGGAAGAATGGTTTTGCGGGGGATTGTCTCTAATCCTGTTCTACGAACTGAACTGCGCGTCCTGTTCTGTTGGATGGGGCAAATCAATCGTCGTGGACGCTTCTGTATTTTCTCACGACAGCAATAGACGGCAGAAAGGCTTTTCCATTTCACCCGCGCGAAAAAATATTCTCGCGCAGTTTTATCGCCGCGCGTGAAATTGCCGCCGCGATCTGCCGTCCTTTGTTTACGCGACTTCCGCAGGAGTGGCTATGCAATCTCACGAAACTCGCACAAACACGACAGAGCGCCGGGCGCTAATTATCGCCTCTAATCAGGCAATGACCACGTCGCTTCGGAAGATTCTGGAACAAGCGGAATGGCAGGTCGAGATGGGCCGCGATCAGGATGAATTCGATCTGCTGGCAGAGCAAGCCTCGTGGCTGCTGGTCGTCATCGTGTGCGAACGCGGATCGAGTGAGATGCTGAAGATACTGCAATCCTTGCAGTCGGCCATTGCGAGCGAAACCACATCCGCCATCGTCATCGCCGAACAGCTTTCCATCAGCGATGCGATTCTCTGCACGCGCAATGGCGCATTGGATTATCTGAGTTGGCCGATCATTCCGAGCCAGCTGCTTGAGATCGCGGAGCGAGCTTACAGGCTGGCCGAATACGCAGCCCTGAAGAGCCAGGGAGAATTCGCGGGGCAGGAAAAACTTGAGGACGCAAGAGCCACACCCGACCAAAGTGGCCGAGCGATGATCGGGAGCTCTATCGCCATGATCGAACTTTCCAAACAGATCGTCAGAATCGCGCGCTCGCCGGAATTGCGTGTGTTGATTAACGGCGAAACCGGCACGGGCAAAGAAGTGGTGGCGCGGCTGCTTCACGACCTGAGCGGTCGCAGTGGGCCATTTCTACCGGTGAATTGCGCCGCGACGGTGGAAAGCCTGCTTGAGTCCGATCTGTTCGGCCACGAAAAAGGCGCGTTCACCGGCGCGCACGCGATGAAGAAAGGACTGTGGGAAGAGGCTGCGAGCGGAACGCTCTTTCTGGATGAAATTACGGAGACATCGCCGACGGTGCAGGCGAAACTTCTGCGCGTCTTGCAGGAAGGTGTAATTCGCCGGGTCGGGTCGAATCGTGAGATCAAGGTTTCCGCGCGCGTGATTGCGGCTTCCAACCGGGACATTGAGCAAGCGGTCAGAGAAGGAACCTTTCGCCGCGATCTCTATTACCGCCTCGGACAGGTGCTGCGGTTGCCGCCGCTGAGAGAGCGGCTTGAAGACATCCCGCTGCTCGTCGCGCATTTCTGTCAACGCGCCGCGAGGGAGATCATCGTCACCGACGAAGCGATGGAATTGCTTTGTGCTTACGAATGGCCGGGCAACGTGCGGGAACTTGAAAGCGTGATTCAGCAACTCCTCACGTTTTCAGGCCGCTTCGTCTTCCGCGAAGACGTGCTGCGCCACATCAACGTCGCCAACCCGCAACAACGAAAGGTCAACCTGCCGTTCTGGAGCGCAATGAACAGCCTCAGACGCGACGAATGGCCGTCAATCCGTGATCTGCGAAACTGGTATGTGACACAGGCTTATCTTTACTTCGGGCAGGAATCGGTGGTGGCTCGTTATCTGGGAATGGATGCGCGCACGGTCACCACGATTCTGGAAGAAGTGGCCGAGAGCAATGAATCGCTGCGCGGCGTCATTGATTTGGGCGATCAAGAATGACTGCGAGAGCAATCACACATTAGCGCGAAAGACATCGGTCTCTTTGTCGTAAGTCAGCAGATCCGCTTCGCCGTGCATGATTCGCAAATCGCGCGGCATGGAAACGATGGCGGGATGATACGCAAGCCCATTGTTTTCGAGAAGAGATTTGATTGCTTCCAATCCCGATTCAGCGCGTCGCGCCAGCTTCTCTCGCTCCTCCGGCAACGGCACGCCCGCATAGCAGGCTGTGCGCCCCATCGGGATCGCGCAGTAGCGCACGACCGCTCCCGTGTCGTGGAAGAATGGCGAAGAGACAATGGCTTCAATCATCCAACTGCCGACTTGTGTGGGCTGCGATTCTTCGATCAACCCGACATAGACCAGGTCTTTCGCCGTGAGTTCCTGAAGAAGCCCTGAAAGCGTGGTGTATCCGACGTACATCTTGATGGCCCTTTCCTGTAAGAATTTGGTCAGCCTGTTCCGTACGTCTGCTCGCCGCTGATTTCTTTCAGGAGATGAATTGCGGCAGCCAGCCGTGGTCGTAATGATTGACAAAGGCGAGCAGCACATCCGGCAGATCAACAACGAACTCATTGGGAAATTCAATCAACGTGTAGATCGGCTTCACAAATGACGCCGACAGAGCTTCCGCAACTTGCCGTTCTGCCGTGCGAGCGTATTGATCGCCGATGACGGATCGCGGAATCGCTTTGGCAAGCGGGCATAGCAGGCTCAGTTTGTCTTCCGTGTCCGGCGCGGCGCCTTTGGGAATCGCCGCGAGCTGGCTTAGACCACAACGCACGCGGGCGGCGATGATGTATTGCGGCACCAATGACAGCTCTTCGTCACTCATTGCAAGCACCTCAAATTGTGATGGGAGAATTTGGCAGGCAAGAAAATTATGAAGAAGTCGCGAACCCGATGAACGTCCGCATCGCAGACAATCAGGCGAAGCTGCGGATCGGTTTGTTCGAGAACGGCAGCGACTCTGTATTTTGGATAGGCGATGCCTACTATTGCTCACCGCGCTTTTTCTGGTGCAGTCATCTCAGGCGATGTGTCTGGCTTCATGTTTGGTAGGAGTGGACAGATTTTGGAGAGATATGAACAGCTACTCTCGCAATGAATAGCCGACGACCCTTGATCTGCGGTGCTGGTATGCAGCCGGCTCATAATGCTTGGAAATCACTCGCATACCTTACAGGGAAGCTTGAAAATCGGGGCATTTGTACAAATTCTCTCGAACACGCAAGTCCGGCAACACAGATGCTTTTCGAACGCCCAAATCTCACAGAAAGCGTCATAGTCTATGCCACTTCTCGCTCCGCATCTTTCTTGATTACCTGGTTTGATCTGACTCGCCTTAGCTGCCGAAACCTCGCGGTGCGCGCAGTGATGCTCTTCGCCTGTGATGAAGAAAGAATGAGGATCGGTACTGCGGCGCTGAATCGAAACAAGTCGGGGTTCGGCGCAACTCTGCTGATTACTGTATCCCCAATTATGATGAGGGCACGCAGCAATACTCGGCTCAGGCTTCAGATAGTGCGCATGCTCACCCGTGACTATCAGATACTCTTCGTAATGCCCTCCGCTCTTCAGTTTTGTAACTCCCTTCAGAGACTTAAACATCTCGTCATTACTGTAATGCGCCTGCAGTTTGTAAGACTTCAAGTCAATGCCTAGCACTTCGTTAATCTTTCTCAAAAGCTGACTGGCTTCTTCCTTCACCTTATATAAATGATCGCTCAATTGTTCGTAACGATGCGGCACTTGATCTTCTTTCCCACTCTCAACTCGCAGCCAAGCTCCGTGCGTGGAGCGAAGAAGAATAACAGGAGTTACATCAATAATTGGGGAAGCTGCATAAAGGCCAGGCTTTTCGACGTACATCAGACGCAAACCATGCATCGCACCTGAAACTTCTTCTGAAGAGAGATGGAAGGCTAACTCGCCGACATTGAGTGGCTGAGTTTCACCGAGGACTCGCTGATGTTCTAAAAACTCGAATATATCATTGCACCTGTCAGCAAAATCATCACGCTTGCGACTCCCATTGTCCTCATAGGTAAATGCGAATATTCGATTGGCGTCGCGCGAGCCAGAAGGCAAGAAGCTGTCAGCGGGGTCAGTGAAAAGAATCAACCAGTGCCCGTTGGTGAGAATCACTCTTTTAGGAATTGTCTGGCTTTTATCCTGGACGTCCAAGACATAATCGCGTAAGGCTTTTAGCCAATCATTCCATTCGCCCATTAGTTCCTGGCCGCGTAAACCATCTGAAATTACTGACGGCCAAGAATCGCTTACCGATTGTTCGTAGGATGGCTTGTTCGATGATTTCCTTCTTTGTGGGAGCGGACTTCTTGGATGCTTTGTCTCAACAATCAGTAAAGGCCGTTGGGTCTCTTGCTCAATACCAAGATAGTCCAAGCGACGCTTGGTTCCACGCGATACGGAAGCAACAGGAGATTCAGGGATCAGATTAGGCAACTCTTTATCTAGGGTTATGTTTAATCGCCAATTCAGGGCTTGAAGGAATGAATTGACGAAATATTCTCGGAAATGGGCTTCCAGACAATCGTTTACGTCTGAAGGAGTGGCTCCGACTTCACTACGCTCATAAATGGCACGAATCTTCTCAATTTGCCCTCGGTACGTCTCTTCATACTCAAAGCGGATTTGAAGATACTTTTGTCTGAAATCTACCGCATTATGTGAGCGGCTCATACGGATCATCGAAAAATCTCCTCCATCCGATATGTGAGCCGTCTGGCAGCAGGCCAACCTGCTTCGACAAACGTATCGAGAATTTCGATCAGCACCCGGCGGCAAGCTTCATTCTCCTGAAGGTGATGCCGATATTCAGCAATAAAGCGCTCGACCATGCGGACGATCAGATCAATTGCCAATGACTCATACTGATAGCCTCCTTCTCTCCCTTTTCCAACCACTCGGCCAATTAGCAAGAAGACAGCATCCGGCTCGAAAGTGATCAGATATTCGAGCGTTTCCAGCAGGTAATGAGTCAGACTTGGATAACCGAACTCGGATAACAGTTCGAGGATTGAACGTGACTGTATCCAGAAACGTTTCCGCTCCAGGACTCCGCACGGAACTTTTTCTTCACCGTTGTTATCCTGATAAGCGCCTGATGCAAAATAAATCTGCATACAAACAGAATCAGCCAGATGCGCTAGACAACGGCCTTTTTCCTGATCCGCTTCACTCCACGAAGAGAAAGGTACACTCGGATATTTTGCCTGAAGCTCTTTTGTCTGGCGCAGAACGGACGAAAGTATGTGGTGGAGCAGATCAAAGGATTTGCTTCTGACTTCATCCTGCTCAGCATTGGGAGGATCAACAGGGCCGAGGTTGAGCCAGGAACGCAAATTGAAAACTATTTCGTGCGCTTCAGTGTTGTAGCCGGCTGGATCATTAGCAATCATTTCAACCGTCTCTCGACAAAGCGGCTGATCCTGCCATATGTACAATCCGGCTAGAATCCTGGCGCAATGTTTCTGCACCTCATCTGCCCCGGCACCTTCTCGAACGCGATCAAAGATGACGCGGACAAGCTCCGCCACTTGGGTTGCGTGGTGGCCTGCTAATTGGTTCAGCGAATGAGCAACCAGAAATTGCAATACGCCTCGGCTGTTTTCTTCGCGGCTGAAGCGTTCCAGCAAGCTCCACATCAGCTCTGGCGCAGTGCGATAAAGAGCAACCAGTCTTGAGGCGATTTGAAAGCGGACTGGCGGGACAGGATCGTTTGACAGTTTTTCAATGGCCTCGATCAATTCTTTATCGAGACATGACGGCTCACCAGCGAGATGCATGATTCCTTCTGCTGCATCTATTCGCGCGGCAGGACTGCCCCAAGAGGGATGCTTGTCGAAGCTTTGATAATTTTCTTCCGGATGAGGATCAGGGTATTTTGCTGCTTCGAGCAAAGTGGACTTGATGAATCCGGCTTCAGCAAGCTCACAGTTGAATTCGTCGTTTTTGGCGACAGACTCACAAGCATCGGCCAGATAGCCCCAAGCCAGATCGCGTGTGTGCTGATGGCTACCTTCTGCTTCTGCTTTCAACAAAGCTGTGTGCAGTGTTTGCAGTGTCGGAATTATTTCCTGAACCTTTGCCAACGAAGGACGCTCATTGGCAAAACTGCCTGCGAATGTCTTGACCGGCTGCATCAGTGAGATGATTTGCTGATTCGGTTCTGCCTCGACAGGAACACCTCTTTCCCTCAAATTCTCCGCATCAGTTGGCGCTCCTCCCCACGTTACAACCGGAGGGTGAAAGCGCGGTTCGTTCGGCGGTACGCCGTCTAAGTTTCTAAGCTCAGACAAAATATCCCGTGCCTCGGAAGTGACAATGGCTTCCAAATCCAGACACCCCAACAAACGGTTTCGGCGGCGTTCTGCATATTTCAGCTCTTCCTCTTCGGCCAACTCAGAGATCGAAAGAATCGTCGTTTCGACCTGCTGACGCTCTTCGTTTGTGAGGAAATGAAAGATTGCCTTGAGCAATTCACCAGCAGGCTGAGAGGTATCGTCGCCTGTCAAGATCGGCAGCGTCCAACAGAGAGACCGGATTTCGAGGCCGAGCGTTTGAGGATGCTTGGTTGCGGCCTTCAGCAAGGTTCGCCAAAACGCCGCAGCGTGATTCTCTTCAACGATCAGATCAATTAGCTGCTTTCTCTCGACAGCCTTCGCCTCATCATTACCGATCTGTTCAAGGTAATGCCGGAACTTATTCAGCATTTGCAGTGGCTCTTCGTGATTACCGTAACCACCACCATCGTCCCAAACCTCGCTCCGATCCGCTTTAAGATGTGCTTGTCGTCCGTTAAAATCAAATGATACTTCGTCGTCAGTTTCGGCATACCAATATGAATAACGATCTTTCGGGTAAGCACCTATTGCTGCAATCAGGGAACGCAATGCGTGAATGGGCGACTGATTCAAGAACTTGTTGTATTCACTCGCCAATTTGTAGCGTGCCATTTGGAAATCTTGTCGGCGTGTGGATGTCATTGCAAGAACCCTGCTTATGCCCATATCAGTCTTTTCTTCACTGTCATCCATCAACGTGAAGGCCGCCCGATATATTTCCTCAACAACCGCAGGATCAATTGAGACCAGTCGCTCTACCTCATTGGCAAGGCGGAACAACTCCTCGTGCCCGTATTGTAGGATGTGATCACGCTCAAGACAGCGCCGCAAGATTGCGCCTGAAGCTTCGGGATTGCTTTCGTATGTCCGGCAAACTGTTTCAAGTCCGCTGGTGACAAGACCGGTGTCACGGTTTGGCTGAGTCAGCGCATAATCCAGCAGGCGTCTCGCCACTGTCCCGGCGAATTGCCGCTGGGTTTCAGTCAGCCTTTCCGGGTTATCGCAGAGCAGGTGTAAGACGGGGCGAGATGAATAAACAGTCGTTGCACGAGGCTCGGCTGTGCATAGGTTCAGCAATTCGCCCCAATTCAACGCCGCATCGCCGACAATGGATTGTGGCGCTGAAACAGCCTTGACCGTCAGCGCCCCAGTTACGTGCCGGAAGGCTTTCTCAGCACATTCGCGGCGTGACAGGTCAGTCGAAGTGAGTGCCTGAATCAATAAAGAAAAATCTCCAATTTCGGTCGCCGATTCCATCGCGACTGATGGCCCGATGAGTTTCCCAATTTCAGGGATGGTCTGCGATCCGGTAAAGCTGAAAACCAACTCCCAGAATTGGCTCAAATCCTGCGAACGCACATGCTCAAAATGCATGACCAGACTTGGGCGAATGGCGATAATGAGTTCAGGGTCATCTTCCAGAAGTCTGACCGGCTGAATTATGTTGCGCAGCAACAGGCGAGCGACCGCGTAATCGAACAGGACATGATGGGCGAAGGTGAGAACAGATTGGTTGACCATCCCACCGAAATGCGGCTGCCACTCCGAAAGGATATTGGCACTGAGAATGTCTTTGAGAACCGGGCTGTCTGTAGGTGCGGTTGCAACCTGGCGGCGGCTAACTCGGAGCGAACGACCACTAACCATCTCATTGACGGCACGGGAAAGGAGTATTTCGCGCGCGTCCTTTTCGCTTAGAGGCTGAGCGACTCGTTCCTTCCAATAAAGATCAAGAAGTTCAATCTGAGTTCTGATCGGTGTCAGACGTTCAACTGCAATCCCGCGTCCCAATAGATCAGCCATCAGCTTCACGTTGAATGGCACGAGCAACAGTTCCTGTAACTTCGCGTCAGCGGCAACGAAGAGTCTGCTAAGTTCTGGCGATTGAGATGTAATCTGAAGCCATTCCTCAGGACCTAATTCACGAACATTCAAATGGCACAAGGAAAGAAATTCCCCTGAACGAAACTGGCTCGGCGGTTGGCCTTTGAAGAGAGGTCGAAGGTTAGTGTTGTGGCGGAGATCGTATTGCCGGATTGAAGCAATCACACGCCAGCGCGGCGCTTCAGTCTGCATCAACGCCATCAGGTCATAAAATGTCTGCGCTGTCGCTGGGGACCTGGCGGCGTCCAAGGCATCTATTACCAGGAACCCAGGCTGAGTACCTTGCCAGTTTTGAAGCACTTTGCAGACATCGTGATCAAGTCCAAGTTCATGTCGCAGCCCTTTCAGGCCATGTGCATCTTGCCTGTCCACAGCAAGGAAAACTACGTCGCGTGTTTCCTTAAGCTGCTCAACCAGATCATGCAAGACGCCTGATTTGCCAGCCCCAGGTTCGCCTACTACAACTATCGAGTGCTGTTCAGCGGCTTCGCACAAAGCCTGACTGACAGGTCTTCGTATTTTGATTTCTTTGCCGTTCATCTCAATCAAGGAGAGAGGACGGAGTAGCGTAAAAGTGCGCTGGGAATGATCCTTCAATCGTTCAATATCCTCACGATAGCTGCGAGGCGCGTTCAAAACGATCCCTGCTTGTAACAGCACTTGCTGTAAATCTTCACGGGCGCCGCCGTTTCTTTGTGAAGCCCAAAGAGCACAGGTTTGGATCAGCGTGTTCCAGGCGGTATCTGCCTGTTCAGGATTCTGAAGGACACTTGTACGCAAGATGGCTTTCGCCTCGCGCTCCTGACTGCCTTCCGCATGAACGTCAAGCACCTGAATTCGAATGAGACAAAGCAACTTGATAATTTCCTGTTCGGTTGGCCGGGTTCCCGAATGCGTATGCCAGAAACGTTGCAGATGTGACTTTACCTTAGCAAGAACCTCTCTCTCTGGTTGTGTCTTGGCTGCATCGTCAAGCCCTTGCCATGAAAGAAGACTGCGAATCCTATCAAGAACAACAGGTAAGTCATCTTTCACAGGAGCAGAACTCTCCGAGCTTGTGGCCAGTACAAAGCGATCAAGCTTAGTGTCAAGAGGCCTTTCCCAAGGGCGCGAACCTTTGCTTTGATTTGTGCTTGCGAGAAATTGCCTGACGAACTGGGAAAGCGCAGAGGCAAAATCCGAATCCTCAGATCGGCTAGCGATGACAGAGTGCTTGGCATTGATGAAGGCGAGGCCACGATGAGATGTACCCACCATCGCATCATCAACCGGCTGTTCGGTCTCACAGCGAATGAACTCAAGCGTTGAATCGGCAGGCCATCCCCAAAGCGGAGAGGCTTCTTGCTCAGCCAGAATCTGAACGCACATCCAGGCCGCGACACGATCCTGATAACCAATGCCGGCATGGGCTGCGGCACCACCACTGTTTGAATTCTTGTCTTCGCTCATACCGGAAATTATACCGTCCAAACACTTCAATCGCCTTATGAAAACTTGGCAATAGTGGTAGCCCCGATCTTTTCAGGCGTGATGTAGGAGTTGCGCACCGCGCCGCTCGCCAGATCGAACCAAGTGGCAAAGCGGTGCAGGTTCTGATGAATGAGCAGCCGCGCCAGATAGTCAGCGGCCTCCGCGGCGACGCGCTGATTGACGATCAATCCTTGTGCGTTGGCGAGCGCCAGTTCCGCGCAGGACAGATTGTGATGGCTCAATTCCTCCGGTTGAGGTTCGAGCAGATCAGGGCATTGCAGGACAGGGCTGGGCAAGTGTTGGCAGAACCCATCCAGCGGGAAGGCGGAGCGCAGCGCACGCGGATCATTCGTTGAGCCGAGCAGCACCTGACCGGATTCGCGCCGATTGCCGCAATCCAGCCACCAGACGTGCGGCGGTGAATCTCCCGCATTAGCGTTGAGCGTTTTGGCAAGCTCCCGGCGTGCCGCCGCGTTGTCCACGCAACCGATCACCACCGTCAGCCGATTCCAGCGGGAGCCGATCATCTCGGCCTTGAAATGATCGGTGACCGCGCCAATCTCGATGCCCCAGGCCAGACTGTAGCGCGCGGCCAACGTCTGCGCTTTCGGAACCCTGAGTTCCGCGTCGCAGAAGTTCTGGCGAGGAATGTTCTTGCTCTCTATCAGGTCGGGATCAACAAAGAGCGCGCTTGTCTGAATCCCGCTTTCGTTCAGCACGCGGGCGATTCGCGCGACGGACGGCGCAAGCCAGCTTCCCGTGCCGCCACAACCCACAATCACCATCCGCACTTCCTGATGCGCAACGGTGATGACCCTGGCCGCATTCATAAACGAAAGATCAAGGCCGGGCACAGCCGTTGGCTTTCTTCGGGCGGTCTTGTGTTTTCGCTGTGGCATCGCGTCACTCGTCTTCTGTGTTGCAATCAATCAGTTCCGCGGGCATCTCGATGATGCGGTCGGCGCGTAGCGGCCACCAGTCACCGTAAACGCCCATGCGGAAATTGATCTTCGGCCAGTGAGCGGAGCGTGGATTCAGATTGCCGATCACGCCGTAGATGCGAAAGCCGGCTTCTTCCCGATCATCATCCGGCGAGAATTCCGCAGGCATCCGGTGGTGCGAATGAATTTCGATAATGGCCCGCTCGTAAGACGAGCCAGCGCCTTTCTCCATCGGCTCGACTGAAGCATACCGTTGAATCTGGGGCGGAACTTCGAGCCGCCATTTTTCATTCACAAGGCTGAGGTGAAAAAGAATCTCCAGTTCCTGCCGCGCCGCATCACGAGCAGTGTCAAGTATCTGCTGGAGGATTGATGCAGGAACCCTGTCGAATTGAATGCTGAGTTCCGGTTCGACCGGCGCCAGTCCGCGAATCGCGCATTCACTGACCGGGATCATTGCGCTCATTTCCTTGCGGGCGGCGCGTTTGAAAACGCCGTTGCCAGCGAAAACGTATTCGTACAGAGGCGCTGAAATTGGCGGCAGTTCGGCATCGGTGGCAAGCAGGTAGTGAACGAACATTGCCGTGATCCTCATCGCTCAATCAATTTGCGAACCGCTTCGCTGACGGTGCAGCGCAGGCTGACGAGGTCTTTGAGCGGATAACGCGCGGTCTTGTTGGCGGAAAGCGCATAGAGCCGGAAGAGGATGTTTTGCGGGAATGCGTGGCTCTTCCCATCGGCGTGGTGCGAGTTAAAGGCGCTGGTGATGAAAAGCTGCCACGCCATCTGCGCCCCGTGCTTGCCGACTTCCGGGTGACGATTTTCGCCGAAACAAATCAGGCCGGTTTGCCCGACATTCGGCAAAGGAGCCTGGAACAGTTCCAGGTCAGGCGAAAACCGTTTGTCGCGCACTGCCCAGGCATACCAGCTTTGATTCAGGCCGGCGAAAACCATCCCCGGCAATGGAGCCGTCAATGTAGTTTCAGTCTGCCCGTCATCACTGCGCATCAGCAACTCGTATCGCGCAGGCGCATAAAAGTTGACGATGTAATCGCCTCTGCCGCATACGCCCCAACGTACGGTTTCCGTCGTCAGCCATCCGCTGTCAGTCGGCTCAAGCAGAAAAGCCTGTCGCACCAAAGCGGGTGCCAGATATTTGATGGCCTCTACCTTGTCACCGCGCGCGTGAAACAGGTATTGCCCTTCAACAAAGTAGAGCGCGGCTTCGGCAGCAGCGGCTGCCGCCGGAGCCTGGTAAGAGCTTATCGCTGTCTCGCTTTTCTGATTCATCGTCTTATTGAGGTTGAACGTAACTGCGCGGGCGGGCTACCAATGCCTGTGACCACAACGCCAGAAGCGGATGAATGCGCGCCGCATCGTTGTTGAGCCAGGCATCAAGCTGCGCGATCTGTTGGCACGCCTGCTGTGCCTCCAGCCAATTTTTTCTCAGACACCGCACGTTACGCGTCGTCCACTCGACGCCGGTGATCGGGCATTCATAAGAAGCGTCGAGCCAGGGATTGCCGGTGTTGTGGTCAAGCGTGAGAAGCGCCAGATTGAGCCAGCACAGTGGCTCGCTGACACGGCGACAGAGACGAGCCAGCCGGTCACAATCAATCACTTTGTCCGGCCATTGCTGCTGCGCGTTGGCGGCTGCCCTGAAGAGTTCGTTTTCCGTGTCGCCCGGCTCCCACGCCCCGATCAGGATGAGCAAGACCTGCCAGAGCGGCATCAACTCTTCGATGTCGTCGTTCCACCATTCGCCAAAGATCGGTTCAATCGGGATGTAACTGAGCGGCAAATCTTCATTCCGCCATCCGTCAAAACAATAATCGGGAATCTCAAACAGGTGTTTGCTCACCAGTTCAAGGCATTCCACCAGAGCCGCCTGCAAATCACCGGCTCTTGCAATTACTCTGCGTTTGCTCGCGGCGAATTCCTGCGGAAAGAAGCGGTGGTAGACTTTGAGTAGCGCCGCTGCTTCGTCCAGATCGCCGAGTCGGTTGACGGCCTGCTGCGGGCCGATGAATCGGCAGGTAAGATATTCAATGGCACGGGCGGGATTCATACGAATCAAAACCCGGCTGGAATTGATCTCGCGGCGACCGACCGTCCTTCGCCAAGTAGTTTGAGCGACGCCTTCACCTCTTCAATCTGCTTCTGCCCATCGTTCATCGCCCGGCGAATCTCCGGTTGCAGTCGCATCAGCTTTCGCACATCGAGTTCTCCTCGTTCTTCCATCCGCCGCAGCCTGTCCTGCATCAACACCGCGGGATTGACCGTTTCCGTTGCATTCCGCAGCACGGTGAGGACATCAGCCCTACTGAATCCCTTCGTTCCCGCGCGCTTCGCCATCGTCACGATGAGTTTGCCGTCCTGCTCTGACCGCGTGATTTCGGCGTTCGCCATTTCGGGATAAAACGGCGTCAATGCCTCCCGCAATCGCTGATCGTCACGCGCGATGTCATCTTTGACCTCAAACTCAATGCCGTCAGTGCTGATCTTGATGAGTGCCATAGTTTGCTCGCTTTCATCCGAAAAGGGATTGTTGTTCGCCGTTGACTGGCTCGGCCACGATGCTGATTTCAACCGGCAATGAATCATCGCCCTCAGTCACAGTGTCGGTTCGGACGACTTCTTCCACCACTGGCTGGGAAGGTTGCGGCTTACCATTATTTTTCGCCTTGGACTTCTGTTGCGCGGCTCTGATCTTTTCTTCCGTCTTTTGCCGCTGAAGTTTGGCCTTCTCCGCCGCCGCGATTTCGGCCTGCCGCTTGGTCTCGACAATCTCGGCCTGTTGTGGAAGCTGCTGTTTCAACCTTTCGAGCAAGCCAGTGATAATTGGCGGCAGAGTTCCCAGTTCCGCTTCGCGCACTGGCTCGATCAAGGGCGGATCGTTGTGCGTATTGCAGCCCAGCACAACCTGCCTGCCGCCTTCATTGCCGTCATCGGGAAAGAAGGTGATCGAGAGCCGCACCGTACACTTCTCCCATTCGTATGGTTCGCTCTGGTTGGATTGCTCGCTGTTGACGGGCTTGTCTTTGTTTTCATCACTCATCGCTGTTCATCTCCTTTCTTGCTGCAAGCGCCTGCTGCAACCGGGCGCGAGCGTCAACCGGCGACGGCCCAACCTTGCCGAGCGCTTTGAGAAGCTGCCAGAGCCGTGCGTACAGATGATCTCCGTGCCACGCGCGGTCTATCTGCACCAATCCGGAACCACTCCGATAATCCGATTCTGCTTTGCTTTGATGGGCGTCAAAGAAGGCGCAGCCGAATGGCGACACTTCATGAATCGTGCAGCGGCTATTCGCATCGAGAAATTTGCACGCGCCATCGCTTCGCCGCGCCGGCACGAGCGTCGG
>JAEUQP010000909.1 GCA_016789645.1 Acidobacteriota bacterium
CGGTAAAAACTGCGGTTGATGCCGTGAGGAATGATCGGTTGTTCGCCATACACTCTGGTGGCCAGACTGACTGCGAACCTTGCGTAACGCGACAGAAAAATCATGCCGTCCGCGTTGCGAAAGCAACGCACCTGAGTCCACCGCAACAACCACATTTTCAAAAACATCCACGACAGCCCGTACCGACGACGTTCTTCGGATTCAAACGGCAACAGGTTATGCGACATGGTGGCGAACGGACGAAATCCGCCGACATAACTGCCACCGGGAACAAACAACAAATCACATTGCTCTTCGGCCAGACGCGGCAGCCTGGTCATCTGCCAGTACGTGCGCACAGGCAACGATTGATCCAGCATTGGCTCGTGAACGCATTTCAACCAGGGTTTGGCGGGCAAGGAATCTATCGTTTGCTTGCCTGCCCACACGACGACGCGCGTGATGCCGTGTTTGTAAGGTTCGGCAGCATTCAGCAATTCGGCCAGATGAGTCAGCCCGCCGCCGGTGCGAATGTTGGAAGCGTCTATACCTAAGCGCATGAAAAACTCCTTGGATTGGGTTCGGTTTCCGGTGACAGGTACGTCAGGTCAAAATCGCCGTCCAGATATTCCCAGGTTCGCTCTGCGCCGTTCAGAAAAGTTTCTCCGGCGGGATCGTCGGCGTGGTAGGCGTACCGAAGCGGCGCCACCATCGGCAACCACCAGCGAGTCAGGCGAGCCATGGCCGGGTCACTGGTGACGGCGGTAATCACGTCTATCTGTCGAGCAAGCGCCCAGCGAACAATGCCCGCCAACAATTTGGAAAGCCGGTGCGGTTCGAACGGATTCAGTTTCAGCGTAAGCAAATGCAACCGCCGACAATCGCCATCGGCCACTATGCGCGCGATGGCAGAGGCTTTGCCGTCGGTGGTTGCCAGCACGAAATGCGCTTTGTTGTCAGGATGCGCCGCAATTCGCCAATTCAAAAATTCCCGCGATCGTGCCACATGCAACGCGGCGGGTGATTGGCTTTCTTCAAACGCCGCAAGCTGTGCGTCCGACACAGGCGTGCAAGATAGGTTCTTTATTGCCAACGTGCGGGCACGCCAAATGACGCGCGTCGCCAATCCGGCCAACGCTGCCAGCGATTTCATGCCGGGTTTGGAACTGTACGAATCTCGCAATTTGGGATGACGTTCAGGTCGCAACAACAAACTCAGCCCAAACGTGTCCAGATCGCCTTTCCAGCCAAATTTGGTAATCAGCTTCCACGACAGATCGTTGGGAAAACCGATTCGCAACGGGCAAGCCGCCATCGCTTCGGCCAGCAAAATGCCGCCGACGGTTTTGCCTCTGTATTCAGGCAACACGGCAATGTCGCACACCCAAACGGCTGTTCGCTGATCATGCCCGCGACGCAACGGCAACGGAATCAGTCCCACGTGTCCGGCAACTCGCCCGTCTTTCATCACCACGATGGGAGATTTCACGGTTGTTTCGCCGGTCGTTCGATACAGCCAGCGCCAATGCCGTTTGAGGAAGTTCGCGCGCGCCGGGAACACCTGCTCGTAAAAATCATTCAATGCCGGGGCGGGAACTTCGTCGCCGCTCAACACAATGGCATCCGCAGTTTGTTTTTTGATGCGCGTCAAAACCGACAACGAATTGCGCGTCAGAGTTGCGTTCACGGCTTATACCTCCTGAAAACGTCCCTTGCTGATGGACGGTGAAATCTGCGCACCCCATTCATTCGGCCACAGATTGCTGCGCGCAGATGCAGAGCGGCTGTTGGCAGCCAGAAAATACGCCACGTGATCGTGCGGCCAGGTGGCCGCAACGTAATCGCGGCGCAAACACAATCCGCTGAGCAAGGTTTCCGGTCGTTCGACGTGACAGCCGCGTTCCGCCGATGCGCAGGATTGATACCCGGCCTGAAACACGGCTCTGGCAGCTTCAGCGGAAAACCGCGAATACAGCCCTTCCGGCCACGCGAAATGCCTGACCTGTCCCAACCGGCGCGTCAACGCTTCATACGACCCCGCGACTTCGTCCTGCACTTGTTGTGTCGTCAGATGAGCCAGCACGTGATGCGACATGGTGTGGCTGCCGATTTCGTGCCCGCTGGCTAACAACTGATGCACATCGTCCCAATCCAGCAATTCGGTCGGCGGCAAGGTCAATTTGCGCACGCAAAATTCCTTCAATCGTTGCGGATCGGTTTCGCCAACCATCGCCGGGCAAATGAAAAAACATCCCGACACACCGAACTCATCCAGAATCCGCGCGGCGCGCAAACAGTTTTTCAGCCCGTCATCAAAACTGATGCAGACATAAGGCCGGTCAATGTCGCCATTCCAAAGTTTGCCGACGGCTTCGGAATACCCGATCAAAGTGTGGCGACGGCTGAGAAACTGAAGCAATTGGCGGAACGGCGCTTCTTCCTCAGCAAAGATGTGGTGCAGATAAATGAACTGAATCCGGTTTCGATCCAGCGCCGCCATTCGCCCGGTCAGTTTGTAAGCGGCTGCCAGTGAACTCAGCGTCGCATGCCGAACCCAGCGCCGCATCCCCCCTTCCGCTTCTGCGCCATACGGTGATTTGTATTCCTTGCTCTCCATTCCTGCTTCCTCTGGTTATGAACTCATCCCGACCATCAATTCGCGCAATTCAGTTTGATCCTGCAACAGCGATTCATACGTTTGTTCCCAACGACGTGTGATGGCGCGCACATCGAATCGTTCCAGCACGCGCCGCACTCCATTGCGTCCCATTGCCTGACGTAAGGCGGGGTTTTCAACCAGCAAATTGATTTTCTCGGCCATCGCCACGACGTCACCGGCGGGAACCAAAAAGCCGACTTCGTTGTCCGCGACGACTTCCGGCACGCCGCCCACCGCCGTCGCCACAATCGGTTTGGCCATCGCCATCGCTTCGATCAGCGTCCGGCCAAAGGTTTCGATGTGCGAAGAACTGACCAGCACATCGAATTCGCCAAGCACCGGTGACAGGTCTTC
>JAEUQP010000914.1 GCA_016789645.1 Acidobacteriota bacterium
ACTTCCGGCGAAAGACTCGGCAAACGAACGCTGCCGCCTGAAGGCGGAACTACGAACGCGAAAGACTTCGATATGAAAAACTCTCAAGTTGCATTTATCTGCGCGGCGATTCTGGCGGCGGGCTTGTTAATTGCGGGCAGCAACTGGCTACTGGTTCGTTCGCTGACCACCACAGGCAATCCATCGCAACCCGTGGCGACTGCGCCAACCAAACGAACCGTCGTCGGCATGATGCCGAAAGCCAAAGGCGATCCGTATTTCGTCAGTTGTCGCAAAGGCGCAGAAGAAGCCGCCCAGGAACTCGGCGTTGAATTGATCTGGGACGGCCCGACCGATCTTGATCCCGCCAAGCAAAACGAAGTCGTCGAAGGCTGGATCACGCGCGGCGTGGATGTCATTGCCGTCAGCGTAGAAAACTCGGCGGCGATTTCGACCGTGCTGCGCAAAGCGCGCGAACGCGGCATCAAAGTCATCACCTGGGACGCCGACGCCGAAGCCAACGCCCGCGATTTCTTCATCAATCAAGCCACACCGCAGGGCATAGGTTACACGTTGATGGACGAAGCCGCACGGATTCTGGGTGGCAAAGGCGAGTTCGCCATCATCACCGCCAGTTTGAGCGCCGCCAACCAGAACGAATGGATCAAACACATCAAGGCTCGGCTGGCGGAAAAATATCCCGCGCTCAAACTCGTCGCCATTCAACCCAGCGACGGCGACCGCGACCGCGCGTTTCAGGAAACGCAAACCGTGATGAAGGTGCATCCGAACGTCAAATTGATTATGGGAGTCGCCGCTCCGGCAGTTCCGGGCGCAGCCGAAGCTGTCAAACAATCCAGCCGCACGGATGTCAAAGTCATAGGCCTTTCGATTCCCAGCCTGTGCAAACCATACGTTCACGACGGAGTGATTGAAAGTTTCGTGCTGTGGAATACGGTGGATTTGGGTTACCTGACGGTGTTTGCGGCGAATGAACTGAGCGCTGGGCGGCTGAAGCTCGGCGACAAGGAATTCAACGCAGGCAGGTTAAAACGGTTGGAAGTAAAAGACAGTGACGTGTTGTTGGGCGCTCCGTTTATCTTCAACAAATCGAATGTTGACCGATTTGATTTCTGACTCCATCAGGCGCGCGTGTTTTCCACGCGCGCCCGACGCTTGTCTGCTTTACCGACGGCTAAGCGTTTGCGGCCAGGGCAATCGGCAAGCGTTTGCGCCCCCTTTTCGGCCAAGATCGAAACTGGCGATGCGTTGTCCGCCGGTGCCGTGAGCGGTTTTGGCTCTATGATCGGTTCCGCTGGAGTCTCTGGCGTACAGCAAACTGTTGTGCGCTTCGTCTTCGTCGCCGGGATCAATCAATCTGGCACGTTCAGCCATCGCAAACGTTGCGCCTGCCAGACAATCCGCCTGCAATTCGTAATCAATCGTATGCGCAAATTTCACCCCGAGCATTCGCTGAATCGAATGGCCGTATTCATGCCAGAGGATGATGATGGCTCCCAAATCGCCGTCGTCCTGGAATTTTGTCATCTCTGAAGCGCGGTACACGTTCTCCCACAGAAACCCCATTTTCAGAAAAATTTTGTGCTCGCTGGGGTCGTAATAAGCGCCGTCGCCACCGTAAAACACTCCCGGCATTTGAAACTGTGCGTTGTTGTACCGGAAAACTTGCGCCCAGGAATCGTCGGCAAATTTGATCGCCGAACCTACTTTCGACTTAATCATCTGAACCTGAGCCGTGGTCGGCGCGGGTTGCGCTTGCGCCGACAATGAAATCAACATCACAACAATCAACATCGCTAACCGACCAATCATGATTTTGTTTTTCGGTGACATACGGTTCCTCTCTGAAATTCTTGGCGTCATCTGAAATGCCGAAAAGCGTCCACCGCGCCTTACGATTTCCGCTTTCACTCATTCATGTGCAAAGCGCGATGAGAAAAGCTCATCGCGCTCAAAAAATCTCGTTTTTTTTTCGGAAAGAGAGTTGAAGCTACAGGGAAGGCTCCCAGATTTCGCGCAAATCAAGCACGAAGCCAGGCAATTCCGGATCGGCGGAAACCTCAAGGGTATTTTGAAGCTTTTGAACAGCAACATTTGGCCGATACACATAAACAGCTTTTTCTTCAGGATCAATCAACCAGCCAAGTCGCAAACCGCAAGCGATGTATTCGTCCATCTTGGCTTTGATTATGTCTAGATCGTCACTTGGCGAGCGCAACTCAATTGCAAAGTCCGGACACAGTGGCAAAAACGCCTTTTTCTGTTCCAGGGTCAATTGTGCCAACTTTGCTTTCGTAATCCACGAAGCATCCGGCGAACGATTCGCACCATTTGGCAATTTGAATCCGGTGGAGGAATCAAACGCCGCGCCTGTGCCATCAGCTTTTTTCCAATTGCCTAGTTGCCTGGCGATTTCACTGTTGCGACTCCCAGTTTCTCCTCCCGTTGGTGGCATCACAATCACCTCTCCTTTCGCCGTGCGTTCGAGACGTAAATCAGGATTCTGCCGACAAAGCTCGTAAAAGGTGTCTTCGGTTGATTTGAGTTGAGCGCCGTACTGACTCATAAAATTTCCTCCGGTGGGAGCCGATCTTACGCTCGTCGCCTTTAGATTTGTAGCCCCAACGAAACGTGTTTCGTTTCCAGATACGCATCCAAACCTTCGCTGCCTAATTCCCTGCCCCAGCCGCTTTGCTTCATCCCACCAAACGGAGCGTTGCTGGTCGAAGGCACTCCATCGTTGATGCCAATTGTTCCAGCTTCCAAGGATTCCATCAGCCGGAACGTGCGATCCAGATTTCCGGTGAAGGCGTATGCGCTGAGGCCGTAAATCGAATTGTTCGCCAGCGCGATGGCTTCTTCTTCGCTGTCAAAGGGCGCGATGGCGGCGACCGGTGCGAAGGTTTCTTCCTGCATGCACAGCGCGTCGTTTGGCACATCGGCCAGCACGGTCGGTTCGATGAAAAAGCCTTTGTCGCCCGCGCGTTTGCCGCCACACAACACACGCGCGCCTCCGGCGACTGCGTTTTCAATATGCGCCAGAGCTTTTGCCAAACCGGCTTCGTCAATCAGCGGGCCGATTTCCACGCCCGGCTCCAAGCCGTTGCCGAACTTCATCGCTTTCATTTTGGCGGTGAACGCTTCGCAGAATTGATCGTAAATCGCACGTTCGACATAAATGCGATTGGCCGCAATGCAGGATTGTCCGGTGTTGCGCGTCTTGGCGATCAACGCGCCTTCGACCGCGCGGTTCAGATCAATATCGCCAAACACGAGCGCAGGCCCATTGCCACCGAGTTCCAATGACAACGGTTTGACGTTGTTGGCCGCTCCGGCAATCAGCAAGCGTCCGACTTCGGTCGAACCG
>JAEUQP010000920.1 GCA_016789645.1 Acidobacteriota bacterium
CTGAATAATTGCAAGGCCGGGTCTGCCACCGCCAATCGGAGTCAGCGGCGATCGTTTTTGCACCAATGTCGCTTCAATATAGTAGGCGTTTTCCAGAAAGTTGATGCGGTTGCCGACGAAGGTCGAAACCGATTGCGTCTGGTAATTGGCGCTGGCCGGAAAATCGTTGCTGTCCAACGTCAGCACCAGTGAGGTCGCTCCAGTGGTAATGTTGATTTCAAACAAGCGCAACACGACTTGCGCGTTGTTGCCATCGTCGCGGAACCGGGACCTCATCCCCAGAAAAGAGCCATTTTCGAACAACCCATCAGTGGCGACGACGTTGTATCGAACCACGCCGGTGACGGTTTCCTGTGGAATTTGAATGGCGAACGCCGATGAGTCTGCCGAAATGATGCCTCGCTCCGGCGGTAAAATTTCCGGGAAGGAGATGGTTGCTCCTTGCATGACCAGCTTGCTCGTGCTGGCTTCATCAATGGTTCCGGCGGAACCGACGGTTGTCCAGGCTTTGAACCAGGAATCTACATCAGCGCGTGCAGTGGCGCTGGCCGCGAGAGTTGACGCGAGAAAGAGCGCGAAGCTCAGAAAGAGGCTGACGGTTTTTGAAAGAGAGTTTGGCGATTTCATGGATACCTCCAAAAGTGAAGTTGGCTGATGAGACCCAACGGGATGGCAATCATCGTTCGGGAAGAACTCGACGGGGATGAGTTCCAGGAAAGCTTGTTCAGTTAGATAAGCGAGATTTGGTGGGAAAAACCGGAAAAGAAAATTTGGAGCGCAGGCCAGACGTCTGCGCTCCCGGTGGGTTAGGTGTGAAGTCCGCCGTTCGGACTGATCGTTTGGCCGATGACGTAACTGGATTCGTCCGAAGCCAGGAACAAGGCAACGGCGGCAATTTCTTCGGGTTTGCCGATTCTGCCAAGCGGCGTGTTGGCGACCATCATTGGGCGAATTTCGTCCGGCAGGTTTTCCAGAATCGGCGTTTCGACCCAGCCCGGCGCAATACAGTTCACGCGAATTCCATATTGGGCGTATTCCTGCGCGACGCCTTTGGTGAAGGCCAGAATGCCGCCTTTGGCTGCGGTGTAGGAAGAACCGCCGGGCAATCCGCGCAGCGCGGCAACAGATGACATATTGATAACGGTTCCTCCGCGACCTTGTGCCAGCATGCGTTTGACGGCTTCGCGCGTTCCGTAAAACGTTCCGCTCAGATGGACATGCACGACTCCGTGCCATTGTTCGTCGATCATCAAATGCACGGGCGTGAGTTGCCCGGCATTGCCGGCGTTGTTGACCATCACGTCCACCGGCCAGCCGCGGTCATCAATCGCCTTGAACAAATTCGTAACGGCTTCGGAACTGCTGACATCGGTCGGAACAGCAAAGGCCTCGACGCCTTTGGCCTGCACTGCGCGCAGCGTCTCTTCGCCTTTGGCTTCGTTGAGTTCAGCAATGACGATGCGGGCGCCTTCGTCGGCGAAACGAAGTGCGATGGCTCGGCCAAGCCCTGAACCTCCGCCAGTGATGACGGCAACTTTGTCTTTGAGTTTCACGATGCGAATTCTCCTCAATGAAGTAATGAAATTTGGTGATTGGATACTATCACAGGGAGTTTGCGTGGGCAGTTGAGAAGGTTCTGTTAAATTCAATTCGTGTGCTTGCAAATGGTTAGAGCCGTGCGTAAGATGCCTCCTGCCTGAACGTCAGTATCCCTCACGAGGTCTCAAGTGTACTGAGACCAGCGTTTTAAGAAGTTCCCCGTACTTCATTTGCTGACAAATGCGGTGAACACTTATCGCGTGGTTTAACGTGGGAATCACGCGTTTTTGCCCGAACATTCCTTCTCCGCAACACTCAGGTGAACCCAAAAGATCAAGTCATTGTTTATCGTTTGGTTGTGAACTCCGCCAGGAGAAAGGCGCAAGTTTGACTTGGCGGAAACCGGCCCCTTCGTTTCCGAGGTGGGAACCACATGCGGATTACAAACGAGCAAGGGAAAATACAGACTGGCTGGTGGCTGGTCGTGGTGCTGCTTGTCTGCCTGAGTCTGGCAGGCATTGCCGTGATCGTGCATCGTTCGCCATCTTTGCCGAGGGAAAATTCCTGGCCCAAAGTTGTTCGCACATCGCGGCCATTTCCGTCGAATTCTTCTGCTGAACCGCCTGTTCAGTCAGCAAGGAAATCGTCCAAACAATCCGAACGGTTGGATCATAAGAACGAGCAGTTCGAGCTTGAGCGCGAAATGGAGCGCGAGCTTGAACGTGAGCGCGAAATGGAGCGCGAAATGGAGCGCGAACGCTACGACAAGCCTGGCGAAGCCACCAGATATCTGACTGCCCGTCGCTTGCCGGAAGGCGAAACAGAGCTTCAGATTGAACCGTACCTGAAAGCCATGGAAAAAGCGCGTGACCTGCCGCAGTTTTCCACGCTGTTAAACAGGTTGTTGCCTTCGCGCCGAGCAATGGCCAAAAACAATGCCAGCGGTTTCTCTCAAGGGGAAGCAGAGTTGGCTGCCTGGACGCCGCTCGGTCCCGGAAACATCGGCGGTCGCACCAGAGCCTTGCTCATCAATCCTCGCGAACCGGAAATCATGTATGCCGCAGGCGTGGCAGGCGGAGTCTGGAAAACCACCGATGGCGGAAGACTCTGGCAACCCCTGACGGATTTCTTGCCGACGCTGGCGGTTTGCGCGCTGGCCTTTGATCCCAACAATCCGGATGTGATTTACGCCGGAACAGGCGAAGGATATTTCAATGCCGATGCGACGCGCGGCGCAGGCATTTTTCGCAGCTTTGACGGTGGCAATACCTGGCGACAACTGGAAGGGACGCGCACGGCGAATTTTCATTACGTCAACGACATTGTCATCAGCCGGATCAATCCAAACCGCATTTATGCAGCAACGCGGTTTGGGGTGATGAGGTCTCTGGATGGCGGGGGCACGTGGACGGCTGTGGTCAATGAATCCCTCAATGGCGGCTGCTCCGACTTGGCGATTCGAACCGATCAGCCGACGGATGTGGTGTTTGCGGCCTGTGGCATTCCGACGAATATCCGAACGCCTGGCAATGTGCAGGCGGCGATTTATCGAAATGACAACGCCAGCGCGTTGGGAGAATGGGAAGTCGTTCATACAGAAGTCGGCATGTCCCGCACCAGTCTGGCCATCGCTCCATCGAATCAAAATGTGATTTACGCGGCCTCTTCGGAAAACGGAGCCACCGGGATTCCGCATTCTCTGCACGCAGTCTTTCGCTCCACAAATGGCGGCGAAGCCAATTCCTGGAGCAAGGTCAATAACAGTCAGGGAGGCCGATTGAATTCGGCCTTGTTCACCAATCCAATCTGGGCATTTCAAAGCGATTGTCGAGCAGGTGGCGTCAATCAATTTTTCGCGCAAGGGTGGTTTGACAACGTCGTTGCAGTGGATCCGCTGAACGAAAATATTGTCTGGGTAGGTGGGATTGATCTATTTCGATCTGACGACGGAGGAGCCAATTGGGGCATGGCTTCATTCTGGCACGAACCCAAAACCAACGCGCGTTATGTGCATGCCGATCAGCATGTCATCGTTTTTCACCCGCAGTTTAATGGCGGTTCAAATCGAATCATGTTCGTCGGAAACGATGGCGGCGTTTTCCGCACGGAAAACGCGCGTGCGCAAACCGTCACTGGCAATCGCGCTCCTTGTTCTTCGGTAAGCAGCAAAGTCACCTGGGCTTCGCTCAACAATGGATATGAAGTGACGCAGTTTTATCACGGAGCCGCGTTTCCCAATGGCACACGGTATCTGGGCGGCACTCAGGACAATGGCGTGATTCTCGGTTCCGATGTGGACGGCACGAACGGCTGGCGCGAATTGTTGTCGGGCGATGGCGGATACGTTGCCGTTGATCCTTACAACACCAATATCATTTACGCTTCGACCAACGGATTGTCGTTGATGAAATCAGCCGACAGCGGCGCCAACTTCCGCCCGGTGACCACCAACATCAATAATGTCGGTTTCGGATTCATCGTTCCATTCGTGATGGATCCGAGCGATTCCAATCGGTTGTGGCTGGGCGGGCAAACACTGTGGCGAACAAAAAACGGCGCAGAAAGCTGGACCCCTGCCAGCCAATTTTTGAGGGGGACGCCGGTGACTGCGATTGCCGTTGCGCAGGATGATGGAAACTTCGTGCTGGCTGGAACCGACCAGGGGTATATTCATCGCACGACCATCGGATTGAATTCGACTGCCGATACGGTGTGGCCCGATACGCGCCCTCGTTCCGGCACGGTTTCTTCGCTGGCATTTGATCCGACCAATCGCGATATTGCCTACGCGACTTATTCGACCTTTACCAACAAACACGTCTGGAAGAGCGTGAACGGCGGGATGAACTGGGCTCCCATAGACGGCGCGTTGCCAGACATTCCGGTCAACTGCATCGTCGTTGACCCGACCAACACTCAGCGGCTTTATATCGGCACCGACATAGGCGTGTTCGCTTCGCCCGATGGAGGAACAACCTGGGCGGTAGAAAATACAGGTTTTGCCAATGCTCCGGTGGAATGGCTGGCGATAGGGCAGTTCGGAGGCTCGGCGCACCTGTTTGCGTTTACCCGTGGACGTGGCGCGTGGAGAGTTCCGCTCGGTCAGGTTTGCACGGTTACGATGACGCCGACGAATGCCAATTTTGACGTCAATGGCGGACAAGGCGAAGTCAACGTAACTGCTACCGGGCAGGATTGTTCATGGACAGTGGAAAACAAAACCGCCTGGATCACGATCAATAGCGGCACGTCCATGATGGGAACCGGGAAAGTGAATTTCACCGTTGCGGCCAACAACGAGGCTGTTCCGCGTAACGCCACAATCACCATTGCCGGAAAAGCGGTTACCGTGAACCAGACTGCCGTCGCCGTCAGTGTTTCTGCCGCCAGTTTGAGTCGGGGCGCCTTGGCGCCTGAATCCATTGTCTCAGCGTTTGGCGCAGGTTTGGCTGAAGTTACACAAGTGGGAACCGGGCCTCAATTGCCGACAAACCTGGCTGGCACGACGATGAAGGTCCGTGATGTGAATGGTATCGAACGGTCTTCGCCACTGTTTTTCGTCTCACCGAACCAGATCAATTATCTCCTCCCGGCAGGTATGGCGCCTGGCCCGGCAGCCGTCGGTATCTTCAAAGGCAACGAAAAGCTGTTCAATTGCCAAATCGAAGTTGCCCACGTCGCGCCGGGATTTTTCACCATCAACAGCAGTGGATCGGGGTATCCGGTCGGTCAGGTGTTGCGTTACCGGCCTTCGGACGGCAACGTTGCTCCAAGATCGGAGCCGTTGGTGACGGTTGATGGACAAGCGCGCCCGATTGACCTGGGGCCGGACTTAGGCAGCAACTCTGATCAGGTATTTTTGGTCTTGTATGGAACCGGATTTCGGTTTCGCAGCTCGCTGGCAAACGTCATTGCCCGAATTGGCGGAGAAATTGCGCCAGTTCATTTTGCCGGCGCGCAAGGAGATTTTGTCGGCGTGGATCAGATTAACATTCAAGTTCCGCGAACCCTGGTCGGGCGGGGCGAAGTCAATCTCGTGCTGACTGTTGACGGTTATCAAGCCAACCTCGTCAAAATAAACATCAAATAGATTTGTCTGCGGATTTGTAACGAGGCGCGTGGCAACATTTCCCCCTCAAATTGCGGAAAATAACTCGGCTATTTTTCGCTATCGCTGAGAAGAATTCCTCATCTCAATCTTTCCTGCTTTGATCCATTTTTCAAAAAAACTCTATTTTTCCGTCTTTTGCGGGCAATTCGGCTGCGCTTGAACTTCGGAACAACGATTGC
>JAEUQP010001006.1 GCA_016789645.1 Acidobacteriota bacterium
TACAGAATCATCAATAGCAATCAAGTTCCAACTTGGTTTGAATCCTGTTCATCCTGAAAAAAATCATGTCCATCCTGTCTCAAAGTTTCTTGCTTCGATTTAGTTGCGGCGTCTGCTGGAGCCGCTGAAATCGAAATCGAAGTCTTTCGGGATGCCGAAACTGCCGCGCAATTCGGTGATTTTTTCCGGATCAATCGGACCGACGATGTTGACGACCATCAACTGTTTCGGGTCGGTGATCAAAACGCCGATGCCTTCGATCAAGCCGTTGTTGATCATCAACGATACTTCGACGTTTTCGCCGTCGCGTTTGCTGCGAACGCCCACAACTCGTGACCAGCCCGGCGCGTTCAATTGTTGTCGCACGGCTTCAACATCCTGGTCTGTGAACTGGCCGTCCTTGTCGAATTCGACGCCTTTGACGTACACGCCTTTCAGCACGTTCAGGATTTCGCGCACCTGCGCTTCGTTGACGCGATTTTTGTCCAGAAACTTCGATGCGATTTGCAACAATGCGCCGTCCACGCGCACGTCAATGGTTTCGACCGCATTGGGAAACAGCCGGTCAATGTGGTCAATTTGCAAACGGGCGTTTTGGGCAAACGCCGCAAGGCTCATCAAAGCGGTCAGCAGGATTGTTCCTGTCAGTTTCAATGCGAATGATTTCATGGTTCCCTCCGATTGGTGATGTGTTTAGTTTTGCTGATGGCCGACCGATTGGCCGGCATCCTGTTGCAGTGTGTCGCGGACTTTCTTTTGTGCGACGTTCAATTTGGCGCTGGCGATTCGCATGGCGAACATTACTTGTTCTTTCGCGCGCTGGCCTTCGGCTTCCGAAATCTGAGCCGACAATTCGGCCTGACGTTGCAGTTCCAGTTGTTGTTGGCGATGCTGATAAAGCCCGACTGCCGAAACGACCAGCAACGTTGCCAGCGCACCCGCCGTCGCCCATTTCAGTTGCGGCAACGTGAACAGCGCGCCGAGTTGGCGCAGCCAGCTCAATCTGCTGTCGCGTCGCCCGTTCTGCCTTTCCCGTCCCTCTTCTGCTGGCTCGCAAAATCCCTCCTTCTCCTGAGCGACGCGAGCCAGCAGTCGGTCGGTGAAATCCGCCGAAGGTTCTTCGCGGCGAAGCGCGTGTTTCAATTCATCGTCAAAACGGTTCTTGCTCATATCTCTCCTAAAACTTCTGGCCTCAAACTTCGGGCCTAAAACTCCGTGCCAAAACTGCGGGTGACTTTTTCTTTCAGAATCGCCAGCGACCGGCGCAAATGGCTTTTCACGGTGTTGAGCGGCATTTCCAGAATCTCGGCGATTTCCATCGGATCCAGGTCTTCCTGGTATCGCAGTGTCACCACCAAACGCGGCTTTTCGGGCAGCGTCGCCACGAATCGGCGAATCGTGCTTCGCATCATGGAGTCCGGCATATCGAAAATCGAAACCGGTTCCGGCGCTTCGTCCAAACTGACCGAAGTCTTGGCGCCTTGCGCTTTCTGCTTGCGCGAAAAATCAATGCAGCGATGGCTGGTGACTTTTCGCAGCCAGAATTTCAAATGCGCGGGCGATTCAATCGCCGCCAGATTGCGAAACAGGTGCAAGAAGACTTCCTGCGCCAGGTCTTCAGCAATTGCGGCATCGCGAACGAAATTGCGGGCCAGGCTGTACACCATCGCCTGATACTCGCGCACCAGTTCGGCAAAGGCCGTCTGATCGCCTTGTTTGGCTCGTGTCAGAGCGCCGTCCGCTGGTGAAGGTTCTGCCGGAGCTTTGTCTTGATGCCGCAGGCTCGCTGCCCTCTGCATTGCCACCTCTGTAAATTGTCGTTCGATCAATTGATCTGCCAATGCTTCTACCATTGTCATTACCGGCTCTTTTGTGTGTTTTTCACTAGCCATAACGACCGGTAAGTGGTTATCGGGTGCAAAAAGTTTCCGTTGGTTGACGAATTTGTAAACCGCGTGCTAAGTTCCGTGCCTGATTCGATAACCCCGTCAAAACACGCTTTTCCAACGAGTTTCGGGCAATTTGGCTTAACCAAACCGAGGTCTGCACGAAGTGTCGAACACCCAATTGAAGAAGACTGCACTTAACGAAGTTCACCGAAAACAAGGCGGCAAAATGGTTGATTTCGGCGGATGGGATATGCCGGTGCAATATCCGGCGGGAACCATTGCCGAGCACATGGCCATCCGAACCGGAGTCGGCATGTTCGACGTGTCGCACATGGGCGAAATCGAAATCAAAGGCCCGCAAGCACTCGCCCTGGTTCAGCATCTGACCAGCAACGACGCCTCCAAACTCGCTGATTTTCAGATTCAGTACTCCGGGTTGATGACACCGAACGGGTGTTTTGTGGACGATATTCTGGTGCATCGGTTTGCCGCCGATCATTATTTCCTCTGCGTTAACGCTTCCAATTCTGATAAAGATTTCGACTGGATCAAATCCAATTCCGCAGGCTTCGACGCTCAGGTGACGAATGTCAGCGCCAATTACAGCCAGCTTGCCATTCAAGGGCCGCGCGCGGTGAAGGTGATGCAGCGACTCATTGATGTAGATTTGTCCGCGATTCAATACTACTGGTTTACGACTGGCCACGTGGATGGAGTTCCGGCGATTATCGCCCGCACAGGGTACACGGGCGAAGACGGCATTGAAATTTACTTCGATCCGGCGGAATCCGAACGCATCTGGAACAAGATACTGGAAGCCGGTCAGCCTGAGGGATTGATTCCGTGCGGATTGGCATCGCGCAACACGTTGCGCCTGGAAGCGAAGATGGCCTTGTATGGGCACGAAATTGACGACACCACGACGGCGCTCGAAGCTGACCTGGGTTGGATTTGCAAGCTTGGCAAAGGCGAGTTTATCGGGCGCGACCGGTTGGTTGAACAAAAAGAAAAAGGGCTGACACGCAAGCTCGTCGGCTTTGAAGTCTTGGACAAGGGCATTGCGCGCGATGGTTATCCAGTGTTTATTGGCGATCAGGAGGTTGGACATGTAACTTCGGGCAGTCCTGCGCCGTACTTAAAGAAGAATATTGGATTGGCGTATCTGCCGATTGAACACGCGGCAGTCGGAACCAAGTTTGAAATTGATGTGCGAGGGCGAAGGCTGGCTGCCGAAGTCGTGCCAACGCCCTTTTATAAGCGAAGTAGACAGTAGACAGTAGGTTTCGTGTGTCGCCCGATGAAGCGGCTATGAACATCGAAATTTCCTACTGATTACTGACTACTCCTGACAAGGAGAACCAATGGCCTCTTACCCCGACAATCTTCATTACACCAAAGATCACGAATGGATTCGCGTCGAAGGCGACACGGGAACGATCGGCATTACCGACTTCGCTCAGGAACAATTGGGCGACGTGGTTCACGTGGATTTGCCGCGCGTCGGCGAAACCCTTGAAGCGCATGCGCATTTCGGCGAAATCGAATCCGTCAAAACCTTCAGCGAATTGTTTACGCCTGTTTCCGGCGAAGTCCTGGAAATCAACGAAGCGTTGAACGATTCGCCGGAACTGGTCAACAGCGAGCCTTACGGCGGCGGGTGGATGATCAAGATCAAACTCTCCGACGCCGGAGAAGTGGACAGTCTGCTGAACGCCAGCGAATACGAAGACTTTGTTGAATCACAGAAAGAAGATTAGGTTCCAGGTTTCAGATGTCAGGTCTCAGACTGGCAAGGGAGTTTTCCTTAAGCGCCGCTGGAACCTGACACCTAAAACCTGCAACCTTATTACCTGACACCTATGAGATACATTCCAAATTCGGCTCAGGAACGTAATGCAATGTTGCGCGAAATGGGCCGCGAATCCATCGCCGATTTGTTCAAGGGCATTCCCGACAACCTTCAACTGAAACGCCCGCTCAATCTGCCCGCAGGACTTTCCGAAACTGAAACCATGGACCTGTTTCGCGCGCTGGCCGAACGCAATTCGACGCGTTTTACCGGCGAGCGCATGAGTTCGTTTTTGGGAGCGGGCGCATACGATCATTTCATTCCCACGATCATTGACACACTGATTTCGCGGTCGGAGTTTTATACGTCCTACACGCCGTACCAGCCGGAAATCAGCCAGGGAACGTTGCAGGCCATCTTTGAATACCAAACGATGATCTGCGAATTGACGGGAATGGAAGTGTCGAACGCTTCGTTATATGACGGTTCGACCGCCACTGCCGAAGCTGTGCTGATGGCCGAACGCGTCACCGGTCGCACCAAAGTCGCGCTGGCCGGAAACCTGCATCCGGAATATCGGCAAGTCGTGGACACGTACATCCGCAATGCCGGAATCGAAGAAATCATTTTGCCGTTCGATGAAACGACCGGCGCGGTAAAACCGGAATCGCTGGCTGATCTCGGCAAAGATGTTGGCGCGGTGGTGGTGCAATCGCCGAACTTTTTCGGCGGCGTCGAAGAGTTGAAAAAACTGGCCGAAGCCACCCACAAGGCTGGCGCGCTGTTTGTCGTCGTCGTTGCCGAAGCGATGAGCCTGGGATTGCTGCAGGCTCCGGGAAAAGCCGGGGCTGACATCGTTTGTGGCGAAGCCCAATCGTTCGGCATTCCGATCAGTTTCGGCGGATCGTACTGCGGATTTTTCGCCTGCACGGAAAAACTGCAGCGGCAAATTCCCGGTCGTCTGGTTGGCCAGGCGTTCGATCACGATGGCCGTCCTGGTTACGTGCTGACGCTGGCAACGCGCGAACAACACATTCGCCGCGAAAAAGCGACGTCCAACATTTGCACCAATCAGGGATTGTACGCGCTGATGGCGACGGTTTACCTTTCTACAATGGGGCGTCGCGGCGTGCGCGAAGTCGCTGAACAGAATCTGCAAAAGGCGCATTACGCCGCGAAGCAGATTGCTGCGTTCAACGGCTTCAGTCTGAAATTCACGTCGCCGTTTTTCAACGAATTCGTTGTCAGTTGCCCGAAACCCGCGGCTGACGTGCTGGCGAAACTGCAAAGCAAAAAGATCATCGGCGGATTGGCGCTGGAACGATTCTTCCCGACTATGAAGAACGAAATTCTGGTGTGCGTCACGGAAACGACGACCAAAGAGCAGATAGATGCGTTGGTCGCTGCATTGAAGGCGATCTAAGGACAGCGCGTGGAAACTTCGACCAGCATTCCGGGCTTTGTCATTCGGCAGGCGAGCGAATCCGATGTGCCGCTGATTTTGCAATTCATTCGCGGGCTGGCGGAATACGAACGGCTGGCGCA
>JAEUQP010001032.1 GCA_016789645.1 Acidobacteriota bacterium
CGTCGCGCGAAGTCGCACCGGCCATCCGCAAGTTCTGTCGGCGAAGATTTGCGATGTGAACGGCCATCCATTGGACGAACCGGTTTGCACCGAACCGTTTCTGGTTCGATTGCATTTCGTGTTGCCCGAAGACGCGCCGGGCACTCAACTTGGTATAGGCATTTTGTCCGCTGACGGATTGCCGTTGTTTACCAGCAACACCTGGGACGTGGACATGGAAGCTCCGACCAAAGCGGGTGAATACGAAGCCGATGTTTTGTTGCCAGCGAATTGTTTGCTGGCCGACACGTTCCACGTGGCGATGTGTTTGTGGAACGATGCCGGAGTTCTGGATTTACAGGAACCGGCATTTTCGTTTTCGGTGGATCCGGGCGGATCGCATCTGTACCAATTGGACAGCCAGCGAAAAGGATTCGTCCACATTGATTGCCAATGGGAAGTGCGAAAGTTGGGGACTGTGCGCGGGGCATCGGCTGGGTGAGATTGTCGCAATGCAAGGTGTTGATTTGAGAAAGCCCTGAAAGGGCGCAATTCAATAGCCGGGGACAATGTCCCCGGAGAGTTGAACGAGAAGCCATCCCGTAGGCGTTGCCTACGGCTATTAAATCTTGCCCTTTCAGGGCAAAGATGGTTGGCTTCAGATTTATGAAACCGCCCAATTGCCTGAAGTCATGGTTCGTAAATACCTGAGAAAAACTCTGAGCCAGTCGCGCCGCCTGATTCTGGGGCCGCCCGAACAAAGCGTAATGACGCAACTCATTCGACGAGATCGCCGCTCGGATGCGTTTATGTCCGCGATTGATTACGTCAATTACGAAGCCGTGCCCGGCGACGTGCTGGAATTTGGCGTCTTCACCGGCATCAGCCTGGCGTTGCTGGCCAAAGGGCACAGCTTTGACGACAAAGGAATGACACGCCGCTTTGTCGGTTTTGATTCCTTTCGCGGATTGCCGCCCGACACCGAACAGCACGCACGCTGGCAAGCGGGTGATTGCGCCACGAATCACGGCTGGCATCCGCTATTGCCGATGGGCGCGCCTGTCACTCCGCAAGTCGTATTCGATTTGTTCGCCGCGTGCGAACTGCCTGCCCCGTTGATCGAAGCCGGTTGGTACGACGAAACCATCGCGGCGACGATCCCCGCCAAATACGACAAAGTCGCGTTGCTCCACATTGATTGCGACTTGTACGAATCCACTAAACTGACGCTCGACGGCGTTGCCCCGATTTTGCAGGATGGTTGTCTGGTGCTGTTTGATGATTGGTTTCATTACAAAGGCAACCCGAACAAAGGCGAAGCCCGCGCCTTTCACGAATTTCTGGTCGAACATCCTGAATGGGGCGCGCAGCCGTACAAAAGCTACGGCGTGTTCTGCAATTCATTCATCCTTTACCGCAAATGAAAGTCATTCACATTGGCCCACCGCTGGCGCGGCTTGGCGGTCCGGCGGGGTATCTGGATCAACTGGCTTCGGCCAAAATCGAACCGAGCGAACCTGAAGTCCTGTTTCCGCCGCGCGCGATTCCGTCACCGCAACGCAAACCCACGTTGACTGAAAAGCTGCGAAAAGAAGCTGGGAAGTTCAAACGCTCGGTGTTGGGCGCGCCGACGTTTTACCGGCCCAGCGAAGCCGAATTGCACGCGACGGGCGGCCAATTGCATGCGATGTT
>JAEUQP010001045.1 GCA_016789645.1 Acidobacteriota bacterium
CCCGATAACGCCTAGCGCCAAGGCCAACAACGCGAACAACCCAAACAGCAACGCGCTGAAACGTGGTTGGGCGATGGCTTGGCCCAGATATTGTTCGAGCGTCTTGATGTTGCTCAACGCGGTTGAGTTGTCGAGCGCTGATACTTCGCGTTGCACATCCCGGATTAACCCGGCGGGCGGGATACTGGTCCGAATGACCAGATTGGTCATGCTGAAAAACGGCAATTGTGCGTAAGCCAGATAAAGTTCCGGTTCCTGTGCTTCGCGCAATTCCGTGCGGTGTTTTACGTCCTGCACGACGCCAACAATCTGAACGGTGGTCGTATCGCCGCGCAATCCGAATGGAAGCTGCAACCGTTTGCTGAGCGGGTTTTCGTTGGCAAGATATTTTTTGACGAAGGCCTGGTTGACGATGGCGACCGCAGGAGCATCGAAATTGTCGCGCGCGCTGAAATCGCGCCCTGCCAACAAAGGGATTTTCATTGTTGTGTAATACTCCGGTCCAATCCAACGCAATTGCGCCGTCGGCTCGGCTCCGGGTTCGGCGGGTTGTCCATCGAACTGAAAACTGCCTTGCGTGCTGTCTCCACTGAGCGGCAACGGTAAGATTGCGCTTGCCGAAACGACACCCGGCAAGGTTCGCACGCGTTCCAACACTCGCTCGGTAAACGCGATCTTTTGTTCAGGTTTGGCGTAGGCGGTTTCTGAGAACGCAAGATGCGCAGTCAGCACGTTTTGCGAATCGAAGCCCAGATTTACGCGCTGCAATTGCCTGAAGGTTTGCAGCAGCAAGCTGGCGCAGATGAGCAAGACCATCGCCAGTGCGACCTCCGAAACAACCAGCGCGCCGCGCAACCGCGCTTTGCCGGAGCTTGAAGCGCCGCCACGCGCACCGTCTTTCATCGTTTCATGCAAATCCAGCCTGGTGGCTTGCAGCGCGGGCGCCAAGCCGAAAATGATTCCTGTGAACAACGAAACGACAAACGTAAACGCCAGCACGCCGCGATTGACGGCAATGTCGGCCAGTCGCGGCAAATCGGCGGGCAAGAATCGCAGCATGGTTTCCAGGCTCAGGTACGCCAGCAAAAAACCGAGCAAGCCACCAGCCAATGCCAGCAGCGCGTTTTCAGTCAGCAATTGGCGAACGATGCGCGCGCGACTGGCGCCGAGTGCCGCACGCAGAGCTATCTCTCTGGCTCGCGTCGTGGCACGGGCAAGCTGAAGATTGGCCAGATTGGCGGATGCAATCAGCAACACACAGGCGACCGCCGCGAAGACGACCAGCAAGGCTTGCCGATAATCGCCCGTCAAATCCTGTTGCAAAGGAATTAACAACGCGCCCCAGCCATTGTTGTTGTCCGGATATTCCTTTTCCAATCCAGCCGCCACCGCACTGAGATCGGCTTGAGCTTGTGCAAGCGAAACCCCGTCGCGGAGTCGCCCGACAGCCTGAAATGCGCGATAACCGCGCCGTTCGGTCACAGGGCGTTTGCCCGCCGCCGCTTCGCTCCAAATCGCAGGCGTGACCCACACCTCGACCGGCTCGGCCTGAATCGGGAACTGAAAGCCCGATTTCATCACGCCAATAATCTCGAACGGTTTGCGGTCGAGCGTCACCACGCGGCCAATCACGTTTGGATCAGCGCCAAATCGTTCGTGCCACAGCCTGTGACTGATGACCGCCGCATAACCCGTTCCTCCGTTGCCGGGTTTCTCTTCTGCGCGCGTAAAGACGCGGCCCAGTTGTGGGGCGGCCCCCAGCGTCTCGAACAAATTCGCGGAAACGACCTGAGCGGTCAGCGTGGCAGGTGTGTCTGTTCCAGTCATGGCCAGGGTTGCGTTGCCATAAAGCGCCAGTCCCGACAAGGACTGATTGCGTTCGCGCCAATCCAGAAAGTCTGGATACGAAAGCGAGCTTTTCTCCCCCGGATTCCGCGCGTCATTCGTTCCCACCGCTACAAGGCGTTCCGACTGAGCAAACGGAAGCGGGCGCAACAACACCGCATCCACCACGCTGAAAATGGTTGCATTCGCGCCAATGCCCAGCGCCAACGTGAGAATGGCAATCAACGTAAAGCCCGGTTGTTTGCCCAGCATGCGTATGCCAAAGCGCAAGTCTTGAAACATTTCGTCCTCCCATCTTTTGGGTTGCAGCAACAGCGCATCCCAAAACGCGCCCAGGCTGCGGCGCCGCAAGTCCAGTTTGTTTCGCCAATCGAGTTTGTCCCATTCGGCCAACAACAGTTCTCGATTGCGTAATTCGGCTTCCCATTCCTGCCGCCAATCCGCGCGGAGCCGCGCAGGCACAATCAGGCCAATGAAGCGAATCAACCAGAGGTGAATCTTGTCGTTTTTCATTCCACCATCGAATCATTCGTCGCGCAGTGCGACCATTGGATCAACCTGGGCGGCACGGCGCGCGGGTACATATCCTGCGACGACGGCGACGAAAAAGAGCAAGGCGGTGGCGCTTGCAATGGTCATTGGGTCGTTCGGCTGCAAACCGAAGAGCAAGGTTTTAGCGGTGTTGGTCAGAGCGAAAGAAGCAATCAAGCCAATGCCGATGCCAATGATCGCAAGCATCAGGGCTTCACGTAAGACAAGCCACAGCACATTGCGGCTGTTGGCGCCGAGTGCCAGCCGAATGCCGATTTCATTGGTGCGGCGTGCGACCGCATACGACAACACGCCGTACAATCCGATGCAGGAGAGCAGCAGGGCGAGCAATCCGAAAAACGCGCCCAACTGCGCGGTCAGTTTTTGCTGCACGAGCGAACGTCCAACGTGATCGGAAAGGCTGACGACTTCGTCTATGGGCAGGTTGAGATTGACCTCGCGAGCGGCGCGGCGAACCTGCAAGATAATGTTTTCCGGCGCGCCGACAAAACGCACCACAAAGTTGCTGAGCGGGCCACTTCCTTGTGTGTAGGGGTAATAAGCCGCCGGGCGCAGTTCTTCGGAAAGACTCATGTGACGCACATCTTTCACCACGCCGATGATTTCGATTTGCCCGCCCGAATCGGGGCCGCGAATGCCGAAGCGACGCCCAATTGGCGAAACGTTCGGGAAAAAGCGTTGCGCCATCGTCTCACTAATCACCGCGACTTTCTGCGATTTGTCGTTGTCCTGGAGAGTAAACCCGCGCCCCGCCACCAGCGGAATGCCCATCGCAGCAAAGTAATCCGGACCGACCGTGTTATTTCTCACGACACGGTCTTGCGGATTCAACGCCGTTTGTTCTTGTGTGAATGCAGGGCTTGTCCAAAGTCCCTGATTGAAAACGAGAAACGAAAAGGAAGCGGCCTGTACGCCTGGCAAGGTTTTCACGTTTTCTTCCAACGCGCGCATCATTTCCGCCAACTGCGCGTCTTTGTATCCGGTTGCTGAGCTATCGATTCTGAAGAGCAAGGCGTTCTGCGTGTTGAAACCCGTCGGCACGTTTTGCAGGTTGATGAGCGTGCGCACAAACAATCCCGCTCCGACCAGCAAAAGCAGCGAAAGCGCTACTTGTCCCACGACCAGCGCTTTGCCAAAAGGAGTTTGCGAACCGGCCTTCACCGTTCCTTTGCCGCTTGTGAGCGAAGCGTTTGGTTCGAGCCGCAGCGCACGCAACGCCGGAGCCAAACCAAAGAGCAACGCAGAGAGCAGCGATACGCAGAACGTGAATGTCAGAATGCGCGCATTCGGTGTGACATCCAGTGGCAAGGTGTCCGCGCCGCTCGAGGCCATCAGCACCAGCATCCGGCTGCCCCACCACGCCAATACCACACCTGCCAAGCCGCCCAGCGCGGCCAGCAGCAGGCTTTCCGTCAGCAATTGCCGCACAATGCGCATTCGACCTGCGCCCAAGGCCATGCGCACCGCAAATTCTTTTTGGCGTGCGGTGGCGCGCGCCAGCAACAGATTAGCGATGTTGGCGCACGCAATCAGGAGCACCAATCCGACCACGACCATCAAAACGCGCAAGGATAACGAAAATTGCTGGCGTAGTTCCGACAAGCCGCGTCCTGCGGGCGTCAACTCAATGCGGGCTTGTTGAATGTTGCGTGCCTGCTCTTCCGAAGGCTGTGCGCCAGCCCAGTCCTGCAGGTGTTGCTTGAATCGCACATTGACTGCCGCGTTTGCTTGATCCATCTGTGCACCGTTTTGCAAACGACCGATGAGGTACAAATTCTGCTGTTCGCGTTTGGCGCGCCCATTCCAATGTGTGGGTGGCATTTGCGGTTCCATCGCCAGCGGTATCCACAGATTCGGCGACTGTCCGACCGTCGTGCCAAAAAAGTCTTTAGCGCCGACACCAATAATCGTGTACGACGTTTGATCTATGGTGATTGTTTTCCCGATGACCGACTGATCCGCCCCCAGCCGCTGCTGCCACCAGCCATGACTTACCACGACGACCGGATGCCCGCCCGGATTCACATCATCTTCATCAGACAAGGTGCGACCCAAACTGGCATTGACGCCCAACACAGAAAAGTAATTGCCAGACACCAACTGCACCGACATTTGCTCGGTTTCAGCGCTGGAATTGACTTTGCCGTGTACATCCCACGGGATGCTCAATACGGCGCCAACATCCGAAAACACATCCCGTTGCTGGCGAATCTGCTGATAAAAGGGATACGAAAACAGGTTGGTGCTGCCGCGCGGAAAGCCATTCGTCATTCCGATGTCTTCGCCATTGCCAAACAACACCAGCTTCTCCGGCTCCTGCACCGGCAATGATTTCAGCAACACGGCATCCAACAAGCTGAAAATCGCCGTATTCGCGCCGATGCCTAGCGCCAGCGAAAGCACAGCAACCAGCGTGAACATTTTGTGTTTGAGTAACATCCGCACGCCATAGCGTAAGTCTTGCATCATATCGTCCTCCCATCGTTGCGGCTGCAACAGCAGCGCGTCTTTACAGGCTCCGAAACTGCGCCGGAGTAAATCAAGTTTGGTTTGCCAATTCAGCCTGTCCCATTCGGCGAGCAGCATTTCCCGAAAATGCAACTCGGCTTCCCACTCTTGCTGCCAGTCCGCGCGGAGCCGTTGCGGCACGATCAGCCCGACAAAGCGGATCAGCCAAAGCCAGGAACAATTTCGAGGTTTGAGTGAGAAATGAATCATGTGGCTTATTCGTGTCGTAAAGCCTTGAGCGGTTCCACGCGCGCGGCCCGGCGTGCCGGAAGAAAACACGCCAACAGAGCAACGGCTGTCAGCAACAACGCTACGATGGTGAACGTCAACGGATCAGTGGCGCTGACACCAAAGAGCAGGCTTTTCATCAGGCGGGTCAGTGCAAAGGCGGCGAGTAAGCCGAATGCTACGCCCAGGAACGTTAAAGTGAAGCCTTGGCCGATGATGAGTCTGATGACATCGGCTTTTTGCGCGCCTAAAGCCATGCGCACTCCAATTTCGTGTGTACGTTGTGTGACGCCATAAGACATCACTCCATAAATTCCTATGGCAGCGAGAGCCAGTGCCAGCAGTCCGAAACCGGCCAGTAGGGAAGCCGTCATCCGCGCAGGCAATAGCGGTAAGCTCAGTCTTTCGACCAAAGTGGTGGTTGAAATTGGAAGGTAAGGATCAAGCTCCAGGACTTCACGGCGCACGGAAGACATCAGCGAAGGCAAATCGCCGTCAGCGCGCACGACGACGCTGGTGGCACCAGAACCAACCTGCCACATCGGACGCGCAACGTAAGGCCGTGCTTCTTCATTCAGGTTGGCATATTTGCCATCTTCGACGATGCCGACGACTTGCACTTTGGCCGCGTTGGCGCTTCCCAGACTGAACTGCTGGCCGAGCGGGTTCTGGCCAGGGAAAAAGCGCCGCGCAAAACTTTCGTTGATGATGGCGACTTGCGCGGATGGTTCATTGTCTTGGATGGTGAAGTCGCGACCCTGCAACATCCTCGTTCCCATTGCTTGAAAATAGCCGGGGCTGACAAGGTTATACATGGCGCTGGGGACGCGCGCGTTGCGCTCAGGCGTGACTCCATCGAGATACACCGAGGTGCGCGAAAAGTGCAGATCCACGGGCAACAAATCAGCCAGGCCAACAGCCTTAACTCCGGGCATTGCGCTGACACGTTCCAGCAAGCGTTTTTGAAATTCTCTACGTTGCGCACCGGGATACCCTTGCAATCGCAAATCAAACGACAATTCACCTGCTTGTTGCGGTTCGTACCCAAGCTTGAGTCCATTGGCTTGTTGCAGCGCACGCATCATCAGCCCGCCGCCAATGAGCATGACCAGTGATAGGGCAATCTGCACAACAATCAAGCCACTTTTCGTCCATGACCTTCGCAAAGACGGTTGCGAACCACGCCAGGAAGGGCTTTCGTCTTTGAGGGCAGGAATCAAATCGCCTTTTGTGGCTTGCCAGGCGGGCAACAGACCAAACAACACACCGGTCACCAGCGATAACAAAAACGTGAACAGATAGACGCGATAATCCACTTGAATGGCGAACACGACGGGGATATTGGGCGGCAGTTTGAACGCCTTCAATAAATCCACCAGCCAAAATGCGGGCAACAAGCCGAGCAAGCCTCCGCCGCAGGCCAGCAACAGACTTTCGGTCAGAAGTTGCCGCACCAGCCGCCAGCGGCTTGCCCCCAAGGCCAGACGCACGGCGATTTCACGCCGCCGTTCCGTGGCACGTGCCAGCAACAGATTGGCGAGATTGAGACAGGCCAGCAGCAGGACGGCTCCGACGACGCCCATCAGTGCGCCGACAAAACCCAGTAAAGAACCGCGCATCGAATTGCCAAACAGTCCCGGAGAAGAAAGCGCGATACGTTTTCCTGCGTTGTCGTCTGGGAATTCGCGTTCGAGTTGCGCGGCAAGGTTCGTCAATTCGGTTTGTGCCTGGAGTTGACTGACGCCGGGTTTAAGGCGGCCTTGCACGAAGAGCATTTCTGAGCCGCGCCGGTCGAGCGCATTGCTGCCTTGTTCGAGCTGCGGTTGCATCATCAATGGAAACCACAACTCTGCCGCCGCCGCGATTTCGGTGCCGAGAAACCCCGCCGGAGCTACGCCAATGATTGTGTAGCGGCTTCCGTTCACAATCATCTCTTTGCCAACGACATCCGTGGCGCCGCCGTAACTTTGTTGCCAGTATTGGTGTCCGATCACGACGACGGGATGTGCGCCTTGTGTGCGATCGTCATCTTCGCTGAGCAAACGTCCTTGCGCCGCATTGATGCCAAGTGCTGCGAAATAATTGCCCGTTACCTGATAGCCCCAGCGCCGTTCGTTGATGCCATCGTGGCTGACGTTGAGTGGCGCGATGCGGTAGCCGATCAGGTCGCTGAACACCGTATTGCGGTCGCGCAAATCGCGGTAATTCAAGTACGAAAAATTCGAGAACATTCCGCGACCTTCTCCGGCGCTGTTGAGCGCGACCAATTGCTCCGGTTGGTAAACTGGCAACGGACGTAACAGCAGTGTATTTACCAAACTGAAAATTGCGGTATTCGCTCCCAGTCCCAACGCCAGCGATAACACCGCCACCAGCGTAAAACCGGGACGTTTTGCCAGCATTCGCACTCCATATCGTAAATCCTGAATCATGTCGTCCTCCCATCTTCGGGGTTGTAACCACAACGCGTCCCAAAACGCACCAAAAGAGCGTCGCAGCAAATCAAATTTGTTTCGCCAGTCGAGTTTGTCCCATTCGGCCAGCATTGCTTCCCGATGCCTCAACTCGGATTCCCACTCCTGACGCCAATCCGCGCGCAATCGTTGCGGGACGATCAGGCCGACGAAACGGATCAGCCAGAGCCAGAAACGAAACTGTTTTTTACTGGTTGAATTCACCATCGGTCAGTCGTGGCGTAACGCCTGAATTGGGTCAATTTGAGTAGCTTTGCGTGCTGGCAGATAACAGGCGAGCAGCGCCACCATGATCAAAAAGAGCGCCACGCCGATGTAGGTTGCCGGGTCAGTAGCAGGAGTGTTGAACAGCAAAATCGTAATCCAACGCGTTAACGCCAGTGCTCCCATTATCCCAAGCAGGACTCCTGCAACGGCCAGTCGCAATCCTTGTCCCAGAATCATCCGCAGCACATCCGTCGCCTTGGCGCCCAACGCCATTCGAATGCCAATTTCCTGTGTGCGCTGTGTGACCGAGTAGGACAACACGCCGTAAACCCCGACGCTTGCCAGCAATAAAGCCAGTGCGGCCAGCAATCCAATCAACGCCAGCGCGAACTGATCGGGCGCGAGCGAGTGTCGAATCAATTGCTCCATCGTTGAGACTTGACTGACTGGTTGTGTCGCATCCAGATCACGAACCACTTTTCGCACTGCACCAACCAGTTGCAATGGGTCAGTCTTTGTTCGCACAACGACGTTCATCGGCAGATAGGCGTTTTGTGCGTGTGGAATGAAAACTTCGGATTGAGGCTGGCTCTTCAAACCGTAATAGCGGATGTCACGTGTGACGCCAACGACTTCGTATGCGTATTTGCCGCGCGTGTAATCGAGCATCAGCTGTTTGCCGAGGGGCGATTCCTCCGGCCAAACCTTGCGTGCAAAGCTTTCGCTGACAATCAGCACGGCAGGCGTTTCCATCTGATCCTGAGCTGTGAAATTGCGTCCCGCCAGCACGGGAATGCCAAGCGTCGGAAAGTATTCGGGCGTTGCCATGCGAACAGACACTTTGTCTGCGTTGGCGCTCGGTTCCGGTTCGTTAGCACGCCAATAGGGACGCTCGAAATCCGATCCGGTGCGGCTCATTGGCAACGTTGTTACAGCGGCGGCGGCCTGGACGCCGGGCACAGCGCGCAATTGTTCAAGCAGTTGTCGGTAGTACGGCGCAGCCTGCCCCTGTCCGTATTTTTGCCCATTGAG
>JAEUQP010001085.1 GCA_016789645.1 Acidobacteriota bacterium
ATGAAGCTGACGTTCGGGCAGTCTTTGACCAATTGAATAGCGACGGGCAATTGATGATCGCGGACGCAAATATCGAACGATAATCCCCACTCTTCCAGCGAACGAATGTTTTCCCTAAACGTCGTTGTCGTTGAAAGTTCATCAGGCTCCGATTGCAGTAAACGACGAATACCTTTCAAGTTTGGATGACTGGTGAACTGCTGAATGGCTTCGCGGAAGTTGTCGTATTCAGGGCGCGCGTTGGCGACGACACCAGAGAGTGGATTGTCGTCGCGTTCGCTCAATTCCAAAATGTAGCGCGTTTCGTCCGCGATGAAGGCTTCGTCAATGTCGGCTTCGACGTGAACGGATTTCACGATCTCGATTCCTTGCGTCGCAGCCAGATAATCTTCCATCCGAAAACTGCGATTGAGTTTCGGCTGATTTGCCGTCCACGAATACGGCAGCTTGTCCAAATCCCAAAGGTGCTGGTGCGTATCTATGATCTGCATGCTTCCAGGCTCCAAAAAAGAACTTGGGCGGCTGAAACAGAATTTTCAGCCGCCCAAGCGTAACGTTGACAGATAAAGCAGAAACCGGATGGAGGCTTATTTCTCGCCTTGGCGCGATGTGGCCGAATTGCGTTTCCAGGAACGCGTTGCCAAATCCGCCGCCGCAGGCATTTCGCTGATGCCTTTTTGCAGAATGGTGTCCCAATCGACAATGCCCTGTTGCGCGCGATCTGAACCGTAAGCCGCCGTCAACACTTCGTATCGAAGCTGACGATGCAGCCATTTGGCATTTTCGTCTATTGCTGCGGGGGTCACGCCATATTCCGGATTGTCAGCATAAAACTTGACCAGAAATTCGCGTTGCGCTTTCAGAATTGGATCGGTGATGACGAATTCCGTTGGTTTCAGTTTGTGGTCATATTCCAGACCATTGACTTTGAAATTCGCAGCAATCGCAACCTGACCGGCAACCAAATCCCGCGCAAAGAGAAAGATGCCATGGCTCAACCGAAGCTGCATCGGCGTCATGTATTCGCTGCTTTCGACTTTGAAATCCGGCTCGATGCCGCCTCCGCCATACACTGTGCGGCCAAGATCGGTTTTGCGCTCATCCGTGCGTTTGGGCGGAGCCAACGGGTCACCGCTGGCATTTCGGCGGTAGTAATATTCGAACAACGAACCATTCGAATAATCGCGTTGGATCAACCGTCCGCTCGGCGTGTAGTAATGCGCGATGGTCAGGATCAATCCTCCGCTGTTCACCAGCGGGAAAATTCTCTGCACCAGTCCTTTGCCAAAAGTCTGTTCGCCAATGATCAATCCACGATCGTGATCCTGAATCGCTCCGGCGACGATTTCCGAAGCCGAAGCAGATTGGCGATCCACCAACACAACCAGCGGGAAATTCTCGGACGCGCCAATACGAACGTAATATTCTTCATCGAATCCCAGACCGGTGCGACCTTTCTGCGTCACGATGCGCTGGCCACGTTGCAACAATTGATCGCAAACGCGCACGCCCTGATCCAGATACCCGCCGCCGTTACCGCGCAAATCCAGAATGAAACTTTCGGCTCCCTGTTCACGCAGATTGGCAATGGCGACAGCGACTTCGCGGCTGGTTGTCGCTTGAAAGCCTTCGGTCAATCCGACGTAGCCGATTCCGGGCTTGACCATGTAATAGCTTCTGACTGAAGGGCGCGGAATTCCGTCGCGCGTAATCGTCACTTTGATCGGTTCAGCAACGCCCAATCGTTTGACGGTGACGTTGATTTGTGTGCCGCGTTCGCCGAGCAGCAACTGGCGAACCTTATCCGAACTCCATTCCGAGGTGTCTTTGCCATCCACAGCAACGATGTGGTCGCCATATCGCAATCCGGCACGAGATGCCGGGCTGCCTTTGAACGGTTCCAAGACATACGTCACCTTGTGGCGGGTTCCGATCATCGCGCCGATACCGAAGTATTGACTTTGCTGTTTTTCGTTGAATTCTTTGAAAGACTTCGGATCGAGATAATCCGAATGCGGATCTAGCGTTTTGAGCATGCCGCTGATGGCCGCCTTGCTCATCGTTTCATCATCAATTTCGGCAAAATGATATTTGCCGATGATGTCCGCAGCCTTTTGGTAATCTTCGGAAATTCGGCGAGCAGTCACCGTTTCCTGTTGAGCTGACACCAGGCTCGGCGCAATCAAAGCCACCGCGAGCGTCAAAGCCAACAAACCGGAGAGCGAAACTTTCTGAAACTGATTTTTCACCGCTGACTCCCTCAAAGTTAAAACTTAAAGTTTCGTGTCCACTGACAGACACGACTTCATAGTAGCCGCAGAAAATTGATAGTCAAGCTGGGTTGTGGCCGCAAAATAGTTTTCTGCCAACAAATTACATCGAACCGTCAGGAAGATGTGACTGAAATTGAGCGATTTCCACCGAACTCGAATTGCCGAGACAGTCTTACAACCATTAACCGGCTGTGAATTGACTCGTTCCCCTTAATGGGCATAATTACCGGCGTTGGTTTGTGCGCCTCCTTCATAACTTTCGAGTCATCGAAACATGAGTAAGCAAAAATCTAAATCTGCCGCTGAGGCCGGGCCGACCCCCGTTTATCGTGGACCCAAGCACAAATACGCCATTGTCGAACCGCCTGCGCCGTTCGTTCCTCCAAAATCTCGTTGGTTGCTGAAGCTGTTGCTGTTGTTGGTGCTGATCGGAATCATCGTCTTGCCGGTTCTCGCCTATTACTATCAACGTTATTCCCTGATCATTGATCAAGGGCTGGCCGGAAAGATTTTTGAACGGTCAACGGGAATTTACGCCGCGCCGATGCATTTGTACGTCAACGCGCCGTATCGCCAAACCGAGATAATTCGTCATCTGCAGGATGCCGGTTACGTGCAACAGGGCGCTGCCACTAATGATGTGCGCGGACGATTTACTGTTTCGGGCAATTCCGTGGACATCGTTCCCGGTTCCGAAGCTCTCATCAATAACACCAGAGCTTTCCCTGCACTGCACGTGGAATTTGGGCCGGCCGGTTTCGGCATTCGTTCACTGATGGAAGCGGAAAAGCGACAGACCTTGCAGGAAGCCCTGCTCGAACCGGAAAAAATCTCTTCGACCATCAACAAAGATCGCGAAAAGCGCAAAAACATCGAATTCAAAGACATGCCGAAGTCTCTGGTGGACGCCATCATCGCCGCCGAAGACCGAACTTTTTTTGACCATTCCGGCATCAGCCTGCGCGGAATCCTGCGAGCTTTTTTTCGCAACGCCGAAGCCGGTGAAATTACCGAAGGTGGCAGCACGATCACGCAGCAACTGGTGAAAAGCTTTTTCCTGACGCCCGAACAAACCTACAAACGCAAACTTGCCGAAGCTTACATGGCCATCATCATGGAACGGAAGCTGAGCAAGGAGCAGATTCTGACGCTGTATTGCAACCAGATTTACCTGGGACAACGCGGCGGGTTTTCCATCAACGGGTTTGGCGAAGCGGCGCGAACTTATTTCGGCAAGGATGTGAACTACCTGACTCTGGCCGAATCGGCAACGCTGGCAGGTCTCATTCACAGCCCCAATTATTATTCACCGCCTTCGCAGAGAACGGATCAGGTGGAAAATGATCGGCAAATTCGGGCGGTCAACCGGCGCAACACTGTGCTTGATCTGATGGTCGAACAAGGCAAGATCAAACCTGAAGAGGCCGCGAACGCCAAACTTCAGCCGCTGAACATCATCGGCAGAGGCAACACGGACGCATCCGACGCACCGTATTTTGTGGATTACGTGTTGCGGCAGATCGAGGAAAAATACCGCGAAGACAGTCAGTCCATGCGCTCCTTGAGGATTTACACGACGGTTGATCTGGAATTGCAGCGCGCGGCGTATGCGGCAGTGCAGAAAAACATGCCGGAAATTGATCGGCAAGTGCTAGCCAAACGCGGGCGAACCGCCGGGTTGCAAGTGGCCCTGGTCGCACTCAACGCCAAAACTGGTGAAGTGTTGGCGATGGTCGGCGGACGCGATTACACCAGCAGCCAATACAATCGCGCGACCGAAGCCAAACGTCAGCCCGGTTCCGTCTTCAAACCGTTTGTGTATGCCGCAGGATTGAGCGAAGGAGCCACAGATCGTCGCATCACGGCGGCTTCGATTTACCGCGACGAACCGCGTGGATTCGATTTCGACGGCAAATTTTATTCGCCGGACAATTTCAAAGACAGTTATGAAATGCGTGCGATGACCGTCCGCGAAGCCCTGTATAAATCCAAGAATGTCATTACGGTCTCCATCGCCGAACGCGTTGGTTATTCGCAAGTCGCCAATTTCGCCAGTAGCGCCGGTTTGCCCAATGTGCTGGCTGTTCCGGCCACCGCGCTTGGCACATCCGAAGCAACGCCCTTGCAAATGGCCTCGGCTTACACGTGTTTTGCCAACCAGGGAAAACGCGCCGCACCGCTGACCATCAAACGATTGACGACCAAAGACGGCTCGATCCTTTCCGAAAATCAGCCGCAGATCAACGACGTGATGAGTCCGCAGGTCGCCTACATCATGACTTCGATGATGGAAGACGTGTTGAACATCGGCACGGGCACTCGTGTGCGGCAAATGGGGTTCAACAGTCCGGCGGCAGGAAAAACTGGAACTTCGCGCGATGGATGGTTTGCCGGATACACGCCGAATCTGGTCTGCGTCGTTTGGATTGGATTCGACAATAATGACGACATCGGAGTCACAGGCGGTTCGACGGCAGCGTTGATCTGGGCGGATTTCATGAAGCGTGCGCTGGCGGTTCGCCCTGAGTTTGATGGCACGTTTGAAGCTCCGTCGGGGCTGGTAACTGCCTACATCACTCCGCAAGGAACTGCGGCAACGGCTGACACGCCGGACGCACGAAAAGAAATTTTTCTGAGCGGGACGGAAACCGGCGAAGCCCAGGTCCTGACGCCTTCGCAAGCCCCGCAAACCACCATCGCAGGCCCAACCGGTCAGCCGCCCATTCCCGATCAAACAATTGGAAAAGGAACCCAAACCACTCCGCAAGGGGCGACGCAGCAACCGACTCCGTATCCGCCCCCCGCTGGCGCTCCGCCAATTCCTCAGGGAGTAGTAGGCAGAACCACTGGCGTCAGCGGCATTGATACGATGGTTCCGATTCCGCCGGAAGCGCGCGGGCGCGTGTCGTTGGAACGACCGACTCCGCAACCAACAGCAACGCCGGACAATCGTTCAGCCATGCGCCGCGCTGCAGATCGAGCTTTGGCTGCCGTGACCGGAAAAGCGCAACCGGCTCCAACTGCTGGTTCGGCCACGGGAGCAGCTCCAATGGGAACACCACGCGCAACGCCGCGTGCGACTCCGACGCCAGTTCCTTCTCCGCCCAGAGGCAATATCCGCATCACGACGGCCCCGACTGTCGGTCCAACGCCCTGGCCTGCGCCCAGACAAACCGGCGCCACGACAACTCCCAAAACGGCTGCCGCCAAACCGACTCCCGACGCCACCAGGCCTCGGCGAGTCCCCACACCAACCCCGACGCCTAAAAAAGCGGAGGTGAAAGCCGTTACCAAACCGCCCCAAACGGCAAAAACCAAAGCGACTCCAACACCCAAACCGGTTTCGCCCACTCCGACTCCCGCGACGACTCCGGCGGCTTCCGGTGGCCGCAAGCAATTCAATTTTGAAGTTTGTGCGGTCAGCGGGTTGATTCCCGTCAATGGGCTTTGCAAAACCCGAATTCGCAAATCTTTCTTCGTCGGTGAAGAGCCAACTCGCACTTGTTCTGCCGACCGACACAAATAGACGCAGAACGGGGAGCATCAGCAATCTGCCTTTTCTGAAAGCACGCTTTCGACAAGGCTCAAATCGCGAACGCTCCCCGTTCTGCATTCCGGCTTATTTTGTTTTTCCGTTTACTTCGTCTCGCCTGCCACTTTCAGCGTCCGGACGTGTTTGACCAACGCCGTCACCTGAGCCGGTTTCAGCGTATCCTTAAATCCTGGCATGATTCCTTTGCCTTCGTTGATTGCATCGGCAATGGCCTTGTCGGTGTTGGCGGCTTGCCATTTTTCGGTGGTCATGTCGGGCGGCTCCAGACTTTCAATGCCTTTGCCGTCTTCGGCGTGGCACTTTTTGCAATGCTGCATCCACAACGCGGCAGCGCCGCTCGCCTTGCCCGTCGCAGCCTTTCCTTTGGCCGGAGCTTTTTTGGTCTGCGCAGAAACAGCCAACGAAATCCCACCGGCAATTGCCAGCAAAACTATCAAGATCGAAAGTTGTCTTTTCATCGTTTTTGTCGAACTCCTGAAAATGAATTGTTGAATTGAATCGCGCCCAGAAAGGGTTTGGGCACAAATTCATCGTAAAGCCTCAAACTTATTCCGGCAACTCCTCATGTTGTGGCTCTGGCAGGAAGAATCCCAGGATCAAATTCGCAGCGTACAACAAAAACGCAATCGCCGCCGCCGCATAAGCCAGCTTGATCGAAGGCACACTGCCCGGCATCGTTGCCAGGAACTGCGTGGTCAGCAACGGAGCCGAAGCGCCGATCATTCGTCCGCCGATATTCGCGGCGAAGCTTTCGCCCGTGCCGCGCAAATGTGTCGGATACACGCGCGGCAGGTAATTGCCCCAGAAACTCAACTGTGCGACGGTGAACAATCCGGCAAAGAACATCCCCCATTTCAACATCGCCAGATTGCTGGTCGCCGGAAAGATGAAGACCAGCGGAACCAGAATCAGCCCCGGCAGCAGGAACACGCGTATCAGGTTTCGCCGCGACAAAATTCGAATGGCCAGAAACGCCAGCAAGAAGCGCCCAACCAATCCGCCGATTTCCTGAAAGAGTTGCGTATTGGCCACCGCGCCCGAAATGATTTTGGCGCGTTCAGGCGGCGGCAACGCCGCGTCCACCTGCACCAGCGAAGGAACGATCTGCGGAATTTGTTGAATGGCTCCGAAGGCGATGCCCAAACTGCACGCGAACATCGCTGCCGTGATCAGCGTCGTTTTGCGATATTGCGGCACGAACAATTCTTTCAAACTGGGCCGCTTCAGTGTGCCCGCCGCGCGCTTTTGTTGCCAGACAGGTGATTCGGGCAGGAACGGCCGGATGATGATCAACGGAATTGCCGGGATCAAGCCTGAAATTAGCAAATAGCGCCAGTTGTCATGCCCACCGTGAATCGCCGGCAGCGAAGTAGAAACTTTGGCGATCAAGGCCGCCATGCCGCTGACCATCACGCCGCCCAAACTGGAAAACGCCTGGGTGTACCCCAACACCGATTCGCGCTGTTTCGGATCGGAAAACAACTCTGCCAGCCAGGCCACCGCCGCCACGAATTCCACGCACACGCCGATGAACGTCGTGCAGCGAAAGAACAACAGCATTGGCAGCGAAGTCGAAAAGCCCGCCGCAAAGGCAGAAAAAGCGTACACCAGAATGCTCCAGGTCAGCACGCGCCGCCGTCCCAATCGGTCGGTCAAATATCCGCCGAGCAATCCGAAAATGCCTCCCGACACCGCAGGCACGTAAAAAAACAAATCGCGCCAGTAATTGTATTCAGCGCTGCCGAACGCATATCCGCCAAGCTTCATCACGGAATCGCGAATAATCAGCGGCAGCATCAACAATTCATACGTGTCGAACGCAAACCCGATGACGGCGATGATGCAGATCAACCATTGAACTTTGGTCAGGCGGAGCGAATTTTCATTGGCCATACAAATTTTCAGCCTTCCTGTTTGCCTTCAATCGCGCACAGCAACACTCCGGCGGCAAGGCCCAACCGGCGATCAAACCGGTGTTGTGTGTCGTGCGAAAAATCCAGCGTCAGTTTGGTAACGAACGGATTGAAGTTTTGTTTGAATTCGGCGACAGACGAACCGCCGATTTCCACCAGATACGATTGCGGAATCAGATTGGTTACGAACCGGCGTAAAAAAGCCAAAAAGGCGTTTTCTTCCTGAATGCTGCCGATTTCATTGTCGTACACATCCATGATGATCCAACGGTCGCGGAACATGGATTTCCAGCCTCTGCGTTTCAGAGCGCCGACTTTGTGGCCGGTGGCCGTGTCCACTACGTCATAAGCGGCGGAAAAATCCAAAATCGTGCGTGCCTTGATGGAAAGAAGTTCGGTTGTCATGGACTCATCCGTGAACAATCGAATGTCCTCTTTCAACTTGAACGCGGCCTGTTTGGAAAACAGCACCACGTTCCCCGCCGGATCGAAGATTTCAAACTTGCCCCCCAACAAAGACAAAATGCGTTTGCGAACCAGATACACCGAATGGCTGAACCGATCTGAAGTCATAAAATGTCTCCTTGTGTTTGGTTATTCTTCTCCGGCGTCCGCGGCTGAAGACCGCGGCTGCTGAGACCGGCGATACTCTTCGAGCAGTTGTTGCATGATGTCTGAAAAAGTCCAGTTTGGATCGAGCGACGGATCGGTTTGCAGACGCCGATCCAGTTCGGCGTACGCCTTGGCCCTGGCCCACGCAAAGAAATGCGCCAAGTCATAATCAATTTCGGGCATTCGCTGACCTCTTGAATAAATTCCTGATTGCTTGATGGAGTTAAAGACGCGCGGATTCTCAAGCTTCGGCTGCGGGGTGTCAAGTTTTGACTCGGAGAAAATCAGGGTTGACAGCAGGTTCACAATCTGCGAACCTGCCTTCGTTAGTCAAGTCGTCGCTCAGCAAAGAACTGAGTGGCTGCAAAAACAGTCGTTCACTCACATTAGGAGAACATGTCTATGCTAGGAGTAAATTTTTGTTTATTGGGGAGAAGGAAGAATGAATGTTATTTCCTATACGACTGTAAAACAGTTCATCCGCAAGCATGGCGACAGCAAATCGCCTTTGAATTCTTGGTATCGCGCTGCCTCTAAAGCCAAATGGCACAGTTTGGCTGAAGTAAAACAATCCTACCCCTCCGCAGACCTTTACGGTCGTTGCACTATTTTCAATATTGGCGGCAATAAATATCGCTTGATAGCGAAAGTTGATTACCGCGCTCAAGTGATTCGAATACGAGAGATTTTAACCCATGCCGAATACGACAAAGACAAGTGGAAAAAGGATTGTGAGACTTAACCCGCAGCGTTATGCAGAACTGTTGGTAGCGGCGTTGCCGGTTAAGATCGAAACCGATGAGCAGCACGAGCGTTTGTTGGCGTTTGCCGATAAGTTGATAGACAAAGGTGAGCAGCGTTCGCCAGAAGAAGACGCAATGTTGAATCTCTTGGTTTACTTGATTCAGGAATATGAACAGCGAGTTTACCAACCGGAACAGGCGACGCCGCTGGAAGTATTGACCGAGTTGATGGCGGCTCGTGACCTGAAGCAAAGCGATTTGTGGCCAGTGCTGAATTCCAAAAGCGTCACGTCCGAAATCGTCAACGGCAAACGCGGTATCAGCAAAGCCAATGCAAAAGCCCTGGCCGAATTCTTCCACGTTCCCGTTGAAGTGTTCCTGTAAAACCAAGACTTCATTAAATCCTCAGCCGCAAGGCAACCGACGCCAGCCATTTCGCAGCAAAGCAGCCGAAAATCTCATCAACCCAGAACCGACAACGTTTCGTCTTTGGCAATAACGCCAGACAAAGCGCGGTCGTTCGCGTTTCCCGTCCCCCAACCGATGGGAGTTAAGGAGTATTGCTTTGATCTTCAAATTGTTTGTCCTCGCGTTATTGGCTGAATTTGCCGTCATCAGCGTAGCGTTGTTCCGGCTGGTTGCCGCCACCGTGGATTTGCGCGTTGCCGTGGATGAAGTGCTCGACAAACTGGCGGAAACCGAAACCGAACTTCGGCAAGTACGCGAAGACCTGATCGAAACCAAATCGCCCAAAGCCTTGCCTCGGCGTGAACGCCAGACCATGGGATTGCGAGATTGAGTTCCGCCGCGTTTGGATGACGGGTCAAATCTTTCTATTGCAGGATTGACGGAAAATCTCCGCCAGTTTCTGAAATGGACGGTTTGGTGGAAGCCAGGCCCGCCCAATAATGCGTGCGGCGCAATGTGGAGCCTAAATCAGAGCAGAAAACCTTGAAACAGGATTGACAGGACTTTTTCAGAATGAACAAGAGTCAATTTTGGCAGATGCCTTGCTGTAATTGATGTTCCTGTAAATCCTGCCGTAAATCTTGCTGATCCTGTTAAAAAAAGTGTCTCAATGTCTTTGGTTCTGATTTAGCCGGAAGTGGCAATGATGATCAGCGCCGCCCACAACAGGATTCCCCAGGCAACGAGTTTCAGAATGTTGATGACAAGTCTCATTTTGATGCTCCAAGAGCTAATTCCCGCGAATCGCCACAACCGGATCGAGCCGCGCGGCACGCGCCGCCGGATAGATGCCAGCGAACAATCCCACGGATGCGGAAGTCAGCAAGCCGGTCACAACCGCCCACATCGGCACGGAAAAGGGAAATCCCATGATCAGACTGACGAGAAAAGCCAGCAGCAGACCAAGCAAAATGCCCAGCATCCCGCCCAGACTGGTCAGTATAATGGCTTCGATCAGAAATTGAACCAGCACATCGCGCCGCCGCGCGCCAATGGCGCGGCGCACTCCTATTTCCGCTGAGCGTTCTGTGACCGCCACAATCATGATGTTCATCACACCGACGCCGCCGACCGCCAATCCCGCCAATGCCACGGGCGCAATGATGACGGTGATGCCGGCCAAAATATTCTGAATGGCTTCGAAAACCTGTTCGGCGCGATTGACGCCGAAATTGTTGGGCGCTTCGACCGGCACGTTGCGCAACCGGCGCAGCGTGTACGTGACCTGAGTAATCACTTCATCTTCCCTGCCCGGCGGCGCGCGCACGACGATGATGTTGGCTTCGTTTTCCGGGTATTCGCTGGCGATGGTTTCATAAGGCGCGTAACAAATCTTTCCGGCAAATTCATCTCCGTCGTCTTTCAACAAGCCGACGACACGGTACAAATCACCGTCCAATCTGATCTCTTCGCCGACGGGGCTATTCGTCTGGAACAACTGCGCTGCGACGCTGTATCCCAGCACCAGCACTTTCGAGCGGCTGCGGGACTCGATTTCCGTGAAAAAGCGGCCTTCAGCCAGATCAATATTGACGACTTCGGGATAGTTATCCCAGACGCCCAGAATCAGCGGCGTAATCGCTTCGCGCCCGCGCGCGGACATTTTCGGCTGGTCGGCGCTGGGGCCATAACTGCCACGCACTTTCTGCGGCGAAACGGCCAGCGGCGAGTCCAGCTCAGCCACGGCTTTCACACACTCATAACTGATTTCCTTGCGTGCGCGCTCTTCTGCTGAAGGCGTTCCGAATTGCGGGCCGATTTTTTCTTCCTTGGTGAAGTAAATGACATTAGGTGAAAAGCTCTGCACATTGGCCGTCAACGCCGCAGACAAACTGGCCAGAATCGAACCGACCAAAACAACGACGGTCACGCCGATGATGATTCCCAGCAGCGTCAGCGCCGAACGCAGTTTGTGCGCCAGCAGCGAATCCCAAACCGTGATAACAATGTCTTTGAGAAGCTGGTTTTTCATGATCACTCAGAACGCAGAGCTTCAATCGGATCAAGCCGTGCGGCGCGGCGGGCCGGAAACACGCCGAACACGATCCCAACGGTGACGGCAACAGTCAACGCCGCCACCGCTGCCCACAGGGGCAACCCAACAGTCAGACCGGATAATTTCGAAAACAACCACGCCAACCCGGTGGCAATCAGCAACCCCAGGCTGCCCCCAACGACTGTCAGCAAAGTAGATTCGATCAGGAATTGCGCCAGAATGTCGCGTCGCCGCGCACCAATCGCCATGCGAATGCCGATTTCGCGCGTTCGTTCCGTAACCGAAGCCAGCATCATGTTCATGACGACAATGCCCGCGACGATCAAGGCTATGGCCGTCAACGGAAAGAGCACAGCGGCGGCAATGCCTGTGATCGTCCCGGCAAATTCCTGAACTTTTTTCGCCGTTGTGATGCTGAAATTGTCTTTCTCTCCCGGCTGCAATCGGCGCAATTGGCGCATACCGAAACGCAACGTCTCTTCCAGTTCGTCATCGGTCATCGCCAGACCGGGTTTGGCTTTGGCCAGCAATCCGATGGAGCGCGACCGCGCGCCAAAGAGTTTGGCAAACGATCCCAGCGGCATCTGGACAAAAGAATCCTGCGAAGCGCCGATGGACGAACCGACCGGCGCATACACGCCGATCACTTCATACGGAAAAACGCCGAGCTTGATCGTCTTGCCGATTGGATCGGCGGCGGGAAACAAAAAATCCGCGACGTCCGCGCCGATCACACACACTTCGCGACGGTACAGATCGTCGAATTCGCTCAATTCCCGTCCCCGTTCCAATTTCAAGGTGGAAAGAAACGGAATGTTGGCGGTGACGCCCTGAATGGCGACGCCGTTGACGGTCTGGTTATCGAAGCGCACCGGAAGCGACGCGCCCACTTGCGCGCCGATTTCGAGCCGGTCGCCCAGGCGGTCGCGCAAGGTTTTCAGGTTCTCGATGGTCACATCCGGGCGCTTGGCTTTTGCCTCTTCAAATTCCTGAGCGTCGCCGACGAAATCCTGAAACGCCGCTTTTTCGACGCGCGCAATTCCCGGCCCAAGCCCTGCCGTCTGATCGGCGATGAAACCTTGCGCGCTTTCCAGCAACGCGGCCACCAGGGCCACGACCGCCACGCCGATCACCACACCGAAGACCGTCAACAAAGAGCGCAACCGATTGGACAAAATCGCATCTCTGGCAATGTGCAGAGATTCAACCCAGCGTTGCCATCGCCGCTGGCGCAATGATGTCGTTCGCGCAGAGTTCGGCAGAGCCGTTGAAACTGGTTTTGGCATCACCTCCAACATCCTGCCTCCTATTTCCCGAATAATTTCTTGAAGGGCGTTGCCATCTTGGCTCCGAGGCGAAATTCATTGAAAAGCACGTTGCCGATGACATCGCTGGCGATCAGGATTCCGAAGTTGCGAAAGGTGGCAGAAGGTCCTGTACGCTGGTTGACGCTGATGATTCGTCCCTGGGCATCAAGAGCTTTGGGCGTGTTCTTTTCGTAGGCGTTGGCGATTGCCGCGCTGGTCATAAAGCCCGCCAGCTTGGAATAGTTGTACTGCAACCTTCCCGCATCCGAGCGTGTCAGGAATGTCTGGCTGGATGAAAACAGCAGACGCGCGCCAAAGCTTTTTTTCGGCGAAGGAAAATACCGCGGGTCTTGTTTGAACAGCGCCGGGTAAACGCCTGAAGCCAGAAAATTCGCCGTTGACTGCAACGCAAAATAGCGCCCGTAAAACGACAATCCATCGGCGAAATTATCCCCCTTTGTTTTGCCCGCCACTGGCAACTCATTCCGCTGAGTAAAATATGAGCGAAAGGCGGGGCCAATGTAGGTACCCGGATTCAAGTACGTTACTTTTGCTCCGTATTCAAGTTTTTGCGATGCGGATAATTTCTGAAACGCAATTGGAGGTTGCGACGGCACAGCAGTAACGCTTTTTGCGTCTGTTTCGACCGTGGAAGTCTCTGCAGACTGAACTCCGCTCGGCTTGGACGCAGACTGCTCTTGCGCCAAAGCTTGCAGAGGCAAGATCAATAGACAAAAGCAAATTGCGAAATACTCCCCGAAAGACTTTTTCATTCTTTTTTTCATACCCCTTCTCCTGCTCGATTGAGCGTTTTTTGTTTATAGGTCTTTGCGAATTTTGGACGGCGAGAGATTACAATCCGGCCTTCCAACTTGCCTGTGCCGAAAGTCAGAAGAAAAACCATGACTTTCGGCACTGTCAGACGAATAGAGAAAAAGAGAAACTGAGAATCGAAGAGGAAAGCGATATGCTCAACCGAATAGACAAGGCATTGGCGCGTCCCGATCGCGTTTATCGTCTGGCTGGATTGATTTCGTGCGCGGTGACCGGGATCAACCTGATGTTCACGCATCTGTACGTTGGCCCCAGTTCGGATATGGCGGGACTCATTGATGTGGCGCGTCGTTATGCCGGACTCAATTCTCCTGAAATCTGGACGCTGGCCGTTGATTTAAGTTGTTTCTGCCTGTTTGGCTGGGCTTTCTGGCGCGCGATGGACAGCAAACGACTCCTTGCTCCTGACATGATGTCCGTCTATCTGCTTGGGCTTCAGGTGTTGCTGGGGTTATTGACGTCGCCCGCGCTGTTTTTCATCGTCGTTTCCGAAGCCTGCTTTTTGCTCAAACCTCGCCGCGCCAGCGCTCTGACGTTGGCTTTGACGCTGACTGGCGTTTTGACGTTCCTGGCCATGCCGGAAGATGCAGCGGCCAGTTCCGCTGCCGCTGCGCTGTTTGGCGTGACTCAACCGCCCCGCGGCGTGGGGTTGCTGATTCAATGCCTGATGTTTCCCATGATCCTGTTGTTTTCGTACTGCCTGGGATTGCTGGGCGCAACCGAATGGCGCAATCGCCGTGAACTCGCCCGGATCAATGCCGAATTGAAAGCCACCCAGCAATTGCAGGCGGAAAGCGCCCGATTGGCCGAGCGCGTTTACATCTCGCGCGAATTGCACGATGCCATCGGTCATCATCTGGCGGCGCTCAGTGTCAACCTGCAACTGGCCAGCCATTTGACCGAAGGCGAAGCCGCCGAATCCATTCGTGAAGCGCATTTGGTCGCGCGCACCTTGCTGGCGGATGTGCGCGAAGTCGTCAGTTCGCTGCGACAAGAAGCGACGATTGATTTGCGCGCCGCCATTGAAACGCTGGCTTCAGGCGTTAAACACCCGACCATTCATGTCGAAATCAACGACGAATTGAAAGATACCGATCCGTTACAGGCGCATACGATTTTCCGCTGCGCACAGGAAATCATCACCAACACCATCCGTCATGCCGGAGCGCGCAATTTGTGGCTGACGCTGGAACTCGATGACACCGGCATTTCGCTTCAGGCGCGCGACGACGGGCGCGGCGCCGAAAAACTGCAACCCGGCAATGGATTGCGTGGCATGCGCGAACGCGTTGAGGAATACGGCGGGCATTTGAATTGGGAGGCGCGATTGGGCGCAGGGTTTTCGGCAGTCATTTTCCTTCCTTTTGCTGGAGGCACGCGATGATCAAAGTCCTGCTGGTGGAAGATCAAACCCTGGTTCGCCGCGGCATCTGCGGTTTGCTGGCGCTGACCAGCGACATCGAAGTAATCGCGGAAGCCGTAGACGGCGAAGAAGCGTTGGCCAAGATTCCACAGGTGCAACCGGATGTCGTCCTGCTGGATGTGCGGTTGCCAAAGATGTCCGGGATTGAAGTGCTGACTTCGCTGCGAAATCGTGGCGGGGTTCCTCCAACCATTCTCCTTACGACCTTCGACGACGACGAAGCCCTGTTGAAAGGCGTTCGCGCGGGCGCACGCGGGTTCCTGCTCAAAGACGTATCGGTCGAACGGCTCGCCGACGCCATACGTCAGGTCAACGCGGGCGCTTCGCTCATCCGCCCCGCCGTCACCGAACGTGTCGAAGAACGTGTCCGCCAAATTGTCCCCGGCTTTGAAAGCCTGGATCAGCCAGACCGCCTGACGCGACGCGAAACCGAGGTCTTGCGCTTGATGGCTGGCGGGTACAGCAACCGCGAAATTGCCGACAGCCTGGAGCTTTCCGAAGGCGTCATCAAAAATCACGTTTCCAACGTCCTTTCCAAACTCGGCGTGCGCGACCGCACCCGCGCCGTCTTGAAAGGAATCGAACTCGGTTACATCTGATCCGGTTGTCGTCAATTTGCCTGCCCGCATTTGCTCTGCTTGACGTGCGAAAGCCGATTTGCGAACCTCGCCCTGTCCGCGAAACCAATCCCCAACAATTTGGAGGCGTTATGAAAGAACGAAGGCGATTTCTCAAATCGTTGACCACCGTCGTCGGAGCGGCTGTTTGCCACCCCACCCTTGCGGCGTTCGCCCAACGCGACAAGTTGAGCGACAACCAGATCATCGCCGGGTTGAAAGAAGCGTTGCAAATCGGAACCGGCAACGCCATCAACCTGACCGGACGATTGGACGGATTTTTCAAAAATGCCGCGATCAAGATTTTGCTGCCGAAACAATTGAACACCGTCGGCAAGGGCCTGCGCGCCATCGGACAAGGCCAGATGGTGGATGATTTCGTTCTGAGCATGAATCGCGCCGCCGAAAAAGCCGCTCCTGAAGCGCGCAAAATCTTCGTGGACGCCGTCAAGCAAATGACGTTTGACGACGCGCGAAAAATTCTTTTCGGCAACGAAACCGCCGCCACGGAATACTTCAAAGGCAAGACTTCCGACCAGATCACCACTGCATTTCGCCCGATCATTTCGAAATCCATGAACGAAGTCGGCGCGACCAAACAATACAAAGACCTGATCGCACGGTTCAAAGACATTCCCTTCGCCAAAACTCAATCGCTGGACATTGACGAATACGTCGTCGGCAAAGCGCTCGACGGGTTGTTTTATATGGTCGGCGAAGAAGAAAAGAAGATTCGCAAAAACCCCGCCGCCCGCATCACCAGCATTCTGAAAGACGTTTTCGGCAGCCTGAAACGATAGGTTTCTTTCGGCAACCGATTGGATTCCTCAGCCCGCAACCGTACAAACCGCATCATTTTTCACGGCGGAACAATTTCATTGCAATCCATCGTTGGCCGTAGATAATCGCCGCGCCACCCCTAGGTTAGTCTTACAGCCCCAAAAATTTCTTCAATCACAATTCATCGGACACACCATGTCCAACCAGCTTCGGTAAAAGCTTCTGCGTTATGAAATCTCCGCATTCACCACGCAACCGCGAGCATTTGCGTCATTTGGAGCGCGTTTTCTGGATTGACCTGCAGATTCGCGCGGGGCGCCAGACAAACGCCGTAACTACTTTCAAGAAAATTTCCTGCCAGGACATTCTTTGTCCTCCCAGCCCAGTTAAGGTGCCAAAGCAATGAAAAAGAAAACCACCAAACAACCGCAACACATTCACCGCTATGCCTACACACGGCTGAGGCTGATCATTTCGGAGCTGCAGCGCGGCAACTACCCGAATAAAGCCAGACTGGCTGAGTTGATTGGTCGAACGCCGCGTACTGTCCACCGCGATTTGGCAGCGTTGCGCGACGATTACAATGCTCCTATAGCCTTTAACCGAGAGCAAAACGGTTTTTATCTGACCGACCCGAAATGGCAGCTTCCAGAGTTGCGACTGACAGAAGGCGAGTTAATCAGTTTTTTCGTTGCCGAACGCGTTCTGCGTCGTTTGAGTGACACCGCCGAAGTGCAACTCGCCCGCAGCGCTCTGGCCAAGCTGGCCGCTCACCTGCCAGAGGAAGTCGTCGTTGATGTTGAAGCATTGGAAGCGGCGATTGATTTCGCACCCGACCCGGCACTGGGCGCTTCTCCCGTCTTTTTGCGCCAGTTGGCCGCCGCCGCGTCCAAACGCCAGACTCTGCGTATCCATTACTTTTCGCAGAACAGCAATAAACACACCGAACGCGATGTGAATGTGTTGCTGTTGCATAACTCCCTGGGCGAATGGTACGCCGTCTGTGAAGACCTTTCTGACGGCAAGAAAATCAAAGATTTTCACGCCGGACGCATTAGCAAACTCGCCCAAACCCACCGCACTTTTCAGCCGCCGGAAGACTGGGACGCGCAAGAGTATCTGAAACGCGGCTTCGGCATGTTCCGCGGCGGCAAAGACGTGACTGTCGAAATCGAGTTTGACGCCCACCAGGCGCGCTACGCCCGTGAACGCAAATTCCACACAACCCAGAACAACAAAGAACTGCCCGCAGGCCGCCTGCGCGTGACGTTTGAAACTTCGGAAGCCGCGCTCGGCCAAGTCGCGCGCTGGCTGATGCAATACGGCTCGCATGCGGAAGC
>JAEUQP010001087.1 GCA_016789645.1 Acidobacteriota bacterium
TTCGCAGATGCGTTTGCGTCCCAGCCAGCGGATTTCTTCGATGATGTCGAAACCGTTTTGCGTCGAATTGCCTACGTCGTAATAGGTCAACACCGCAGGCGATTTGCTGCGCTCCATGATGCGCACGTTGTCGCGGGCGGAAATCGTGTCTTCCAATCCCAAAATCACGCCTGCTTTTTCTGCCGCCTGAGCGATTTCTTTCAGCGCGTCGCCGGTGTAATCCATTTCGGCTTGCGTCTGCAACGCCCACTTTCCGAAAAACGGCAACAGGATGACCTTGATGCCCATGGCTTTGGCAATCGGAATGGCTTCGGCTGTCCAGCGTTGACCCAGCGGGTCGGATTTCAATCCGTTGACGTGCAGAATGTCCAGACACAACGAAGCCAGCGGCTGCGCTACGCGTTTGGATTCGGCCAGAAACAATTGCTGCAGGGCCTTGTCACTCAGTTCCATTTTGCGGCCAATGCTGATTTGCACGCCGTCGAAACCGAGCTTTTTCGAGAGCGCGACGGATTCCAGTTTGACCGTCTGGCGCAAATTCCAATCGGTCACGCCCAAGCGAAAGCGAACGCTTTTTGCGGCAGCATACGCGGCCAACGATTGATGACCAACTGCAACCGAAGCCAATCCGGCTACACTTGTTTGAAGAAAATTGCGTCGAGTTTGGTTCATATCACACGCTCCTGGGTTGAGGCTCGGTCGGAACTTGCCGAATTTCGCCGAGCTTGCCGATCAGCATATGCACCAGCAACAAGGCCAGCAGATACATAACTGAACATACTGCAAAAATCGGCGTATAGCCGAATTTCGTTACAACAGCGCCAATGGCCAGTTGGGTAATCCCGCCCGCAATGCCACCCAAAAATCCGCCAAAACCGGTGACAGTCCCAACCGCCGTTGAAGGAAATACTTCGGTTGGCAACGTGATGTTGCCCCAAGCCGCATGACCAAACATGACCCCAGCCAAGACAAAAACCGCCAAAATAGGGGAAGCGACCTGAGTTACCGCAAAACACAAAAGCAGCATTGCCACTGAAACTCCGAGCATCGTCGTTTTGCGCGCTTTGTCCAATTCCCAACCTCGGCTGATTAAAAATCTTGGCATCGCTCCACTGAAAATATTTCCAACCGTCAATGCCGCAAAGGGAATCCAGGCATAAAACAAAACTTGTTTCAGATCGAACCCACGCTCTTTTTCCAAATAACTCGGTATCCAGAAGGCCAGAAAATAAGAAATCGGATCAGTCAACACCCTTGCCAACGCGCAACCCCAAGTTTCAGGCATACGCAACAAGTCTCGGAATGCGGGTTTCTTCTGGCCAGCAAGGTTTTCAGCTTCGCGCCCTTCCGTGATCAACGTCTTCTCTTCTTCGGTGATATTCGGATGGTCATTGGGCAATCGGTAAATGAAATACCAAGCCGCCACCCAGATGAAACCAACTGCTCCGGTGAAGATAAAAGCCGCCCGCCATCCTAACAGCAAGGCAATGCCTGCCGCCGCCGGGACTGCCAACGTATTGCCAAGCGCGGTTCCGGCATTAAAAATCCCCACCGCCAAAGCTCGGTCGCGCATCGGGAACCATTCAGAGACGGCTTTGATGCCTGCGGGAAAATTTGCCGGTTCCATTGTCGCCAGCAATCCGCGATAAAACTGAAAACTGGTCACGCCTGTGGCAAAGGCATGCAGCATGTTTGCGATAGACCAGCCGGAAACGAATATCAGAAAGCTTTTGCGTGACCCTAGACGATCAACCACCCAGCCACTGATGATGTACGCCACTGCGTACGTCCATAAAAACGTCGCCGTGATGAGCGCGTACCCCTTGTCATCGAAATTCAGCGCTTCCTGAATCGTGACCTTCAACACGGATAGTGTGTTGCGATCCATGTAATTCAGTTCCGAGGCCAAACAAAGCAAAATGGCGATATACCAGCGCAGATGTTTGATCTTGGGTTTTGGGGAATCGGACATGGTGAAACTCTCCTTTGCGGCGATAAAAAACCTGAAAAGCCGCAGCGGAGCGTCAAACTTCACTGCGGCTTTTGTTGATTTGGAATCCGCTTCCTATCGGTCGCGGTCTGATTTGATAATGATGAAAGCGATGGAGCGGGAGACGGGACTCGAACCCGCGACGTCCAGCTTGGGAAGCTGGCATTCTACCACTGAATTACTCCCGCAAATTTTCAAGACTTGTCCAACAGCGGGCGTAAAGTACCATAGGCCCCCATTGGCCGCAACAATTTGCCCGAAGGAGAAAAACTCCTGATTGACGCCGTTTCCATCTCTAATGTACATTCCGTTTTGTCATTTCGCCGGTCAGTCCTCGACCGTTTCACAAGCTAAAGACATCCCAGACGCGCTGAACGCAATGAAAGATTTTGCGATTCAGGAATTATTGTTGTCGTGAAGGTGCGACCAAATACAGATCAGCCATAGTCGCCCGGATTCAGCCAACAGCTTTTCGCTTTCCGCCAGCCTCAAAAGCTCGAAGCTACTTTGCAGTTCCATAAAGTGGTGCCTCGATGAAACAGCCAAAAGTTTTATTGCTTGATTTACAACCATCGCCGGAATTAGGTTCGACCTTGCGTCGCATTTTGGAATCCGCGCGGTTTCCCAACAGTGACGCGGCGAATCGGCAACTTGGCGATTTATCCCCTGTCCAATTTCAACAGCAAGCGCTGGCCAGCAGCGATTTGCAACACGGCGCGGGCAATTCGCTCAACGAATTGTTGGCCCGATTACGCCCGGAAGTGATCTTTCTGGTTTCGCCGATGAAGTTGTTGCGCCAGTTCCGCTCCCGGGTTCGGTCTTTGCTGAGTTGTTCGCCGACCTCGCAATTGATCGCCGTTTCGGATGTCGAAACTCCTGACGAGTTTTTCGACTTTGAAGAACTGGGAATCAGCGATTTCATCACGCCGCCGCTGAAACCGGTGGACATCCTGCCGCGATTCTGGCGCGCGCTGCGAACAGCACTGGCCAACACCATTCGCCCAACCGACGAGGCCAGCCAATTGCCGGTCGAACCGTTTTTTAGGGAAGTCTTGCCGGTATTCAAATCCCTGATTGGCGGCAGCGCGTCATTTTTGCTGCAAGCCAACCGCATTCCATTGATCGCCAAATGCGACGCGCGCGTGTTCATTTCCGGCGAAACCGGAACCGGCAAGGAAGTGTTCGCGCGTGCCATTCACCAACTTAGCTCGCGCGCGAATCGTCCGTTCGTCCCGCTGAATTGCGGAGCGATTCCCGCCGACTTGTTCGAAAGCGAACTGTTCGGTCACGAACGAGGTTCGTTCACGGGCGCAATCAACAAACGCGCCGGGCTGGTTGCCGAAGCCGATGGCGGCACACTCTTTCTGGATGAAATTGACAGCTTGCCCTATTACTCGCAGGTCAAATTGCTGCGTTTTTTGCAGGAAAGCGAATATCGCGCAGTCGGTTCCGACAAAAACCACCGAGCTGATGTGCGTATCATCACCGCCACCAACGCCGACATTGACCGCGCCGTCAAAGAGGAAAAACTCCGCAAAGACCTGTATTACCGGTTGAATATCATTGAACTGAAATTGCCGCCGCTGCGGGATCGCCGCGAAGACATCGCGCTGCTGGCCAACCATTTCCTGCATCGGTACGCCGAAAAATTCGGCAAATCCATTCAGGGATTTTCGGCAGAAGCCATGCAAAAACTCTCGCTGCACACCTGGCCGGGCAATGTGCGCGAACTGGAACACGCCATCGAACGCGCTGCGGCGTTGGCCGAATCGCCGGTGATTGTCGCCAACGATCTGAGTTTGGCGGAACATGACGATCAGACGTCACCGCCATCGTTTCAGGAAGCCAAACGACGCGCCATCGAACAGTTCGAGCGAAATTACCTGCAAAGCCTGCTGCTGGCATATCAAGGCAACGTCAGCCGCGCCGCGCGCGCCGCGCAGAAAGATCGTGGGACGTTGCTTCAATTGCTTCGTAAATATGGCATCAAGGCCGATTACTTTCGGCTTGGCAAAAAAAGCGATGACGATGAGGTGTGAGAGCCTCCATCTAACGGTGCGGAGAAAATGCCTCACCCTTAGGTGATGGCGCGACATCAGGTTACGGGTTCTAAGGGGAAAAACGATGCGGCAAAACAACCGCACTCAGCCAATTGAAAAGAACGAAAAATTAACAACTTAGCCGTGTTTTCAGCCGGTTTTGTTGTGGCATCGTGCTTGCTAAGGAGAGTACGGGCAACGGCCAAATAGATACTTTGCTAGTCAGGTTTTCAGCCAGCCAGACCGTCGAAGAAACCCACAGTGGTCAACTCTTCCAAGTCTTCCTGGGATTTGCTTAGCAGTACCAGCCAATTGGCCAAAGGCCTTCGCGTTTCTTCAGTCGAAGCGTGAAATTTACATTGCATACATCTTCAAAGGAGGAAGACAAACATGCCTTTTCAACCAACTAACGTACCGGCATTGTTCGATGGTGCCATCACTAATGTCAGCGTAGTCAGTTCGTTCCCGGATTCGCAACTGATCGTTGCGACGAAAGATAACTGGAGCATCAATGTGGACTGGAACACCAGTGGATTCCTGGCCCCGGCCATTGGAGGCAACTGGGAAGTGCGCGCATTCCTGGAATCGATGGGTATCGGATTTGAAGACCAGGTCGGTCCGACGGTTAACGTCGCAGCGGCTGGTCCGCTGAGCAAGAACGCAACGATTCCGGTTGCTCCGGCAAACACGCTGGGCATCACGCCCGGAGCATACAAACTGGTGGTGACGCTGACTCACGTCAACCCGAACCCGACCGGCGTCGCCGGTTACGAAGAGGGTACGATTGTGCAGTTCGTTGACCAACCGTAATGGATTGCAGACAGTTTTCAGATCGTCAAAACAGGTAATCGGGGCAGACATCGGAACTGTCGGTAACCAATTTACTGTGATCCTTGATTCAGCCTCGTCGCGCACTTGTTGCGTTGGCGAGGCTGATTTTTCATCCGCTTTCATTTCAGGTAAACGTTATGTCGAATAAAAGTTCACGATCCCAAAGCAGCGACCCCAGCCAGAAAGCAGACGATTTTCGGCTCATCAACGGGCTCACCAAAACCGCCAAAGCCAAACTGCACGCGGCAGGCATTCTGACCTTTGACCAGTTGGCGATGATGTCGCCGCACGAAATTGTCGCTGCCATCGAAGACCCAAATTCAGCCAGCGCGGAAACCTCTGCCGAACGCATCATCCGCGACGATTGGATCGGACAAGCTAAAAAGCTGGCCGAATCTCTGAAAATCGCGATTGAAGCATCGCCGGAAACCTCCTCTGCCGTCGCCACGAACAAGTCTGAAGAGCGAATTACTTCGTTTGTGCTGGAATTGAAACTCAGCCACAACAACACGGTGAAACAAACGCGCGTCATGCATGTCGAAAGCGCAGAAACAGATGCCGAGAAAAAATGGGAAGGATGGAACGAAGCCGAGTTGCTGAATTTCATCGCACATCGGGCAGGAGTGGTTCTGCCAACCGCCCTCCAGGGAACCAAAACGGTGGCTCAAGCTCCAATGGCCATGCCCTCCATCGAAGAACGGTTAAGGCAACTCCATGCCAAAACCGAACCTGCTGCACCAGCCGCTTTGCCGACCTTGCCGCAACCGACGTCAAGCACGGTCGAATCAGCTAACAGACCGGCGAAGTCTGAAATGAAAGTCTTCGCCAGAGGAATGAACTTGCCCTTAGGTCAGGTTTCCAGCGGAGAGCCGTACAGTCTGAAAGTTCTGCTTGCCCCGTCGCTGATTCCGTCGCCCGAAGCTTCGGAACTAACCTACAGCGTGACGGTTTACGCCAAACCGCTCGCTAACAGGCCTGATTCTGCGGGCAAACATCATTCGTCCGTCATTGGAGAAACTCAGGGAACGATCAAACCGACAGACAATCTGGTCTTCGACGTGGAAGGCGCGAACCTGGAACGCGGCGCGTATCGGTTGCAGGCTGCGGCCATCTTTCAATCGCAAGCCGCCAAAAAATCCGCGCAGAAGCGCTTCACGGCCTTTGTCGAAGGCGGTCTGTTACAGGTGTTTTGAGCATCAGTGAGAATACTTGCTCGCGTTCCAGTTCCAGGCGTTATCGTCAAACTCTTCCACGTCATTCAAAAACGGCTTGGGTACTTCTCCCCCAGCCTGAGCCGTTACTTTCACCGCGCCGAACGGCGTGAACTCGCAACAGTGTTTGGCAAATTTGTGATGGTTGCCGTTGTAATGCGCCGCCAGCAACAAATTCAGCACGGTATGAACTGCCGGTGCGCCAAGTTGCTCCGCTTCCTTAATCAACTCTTTCAAATGCTGCTCCAAAATTGACTTCATTCCTACCTCTGTGGCCGTCGGATTGAAGACAATCCGACATGCCGGAAAAGGGCTTCAAAAAAAGCCGGTTTCTATCATTTCACCTTGGCTTTGGTTTATTACGGGGAAGCTGAAGACGTGTTCGCAAGTGAACTTTGCTTGGTTGCTGTGAAGTGTGCGCCAAAGTTTTGCCGAAAGCAATTCGTTTTTGTGGAAAATTTGCCACGCGCTGGACGATGGTCAAAACGATGTTTACATTGTCGGTGTTATTTTTGAACTTGTCGCCCGGAAGTTCTGGTCAGTCGGCGAGCATCAAATTGGAGCAAAACTGCTGCGCACGGATCGAATGTCAAATCATCCCCAACACATCCTGGTCGTTCACGTTGCCGGACTGGCGCAAACGACATTGGCTTTGCCTGCGCTGCGTTCCCTGCGAGCGCATATGCCGGAATCGCGAATTACGGTTGCCGCCAGCACGGCGGCAGCGGATTTGATCCGTCTGGCCGATTGTGCCGACGAAGTGCTGGCGATTGGCCGGTTTCACCACGCAGAGGTTTTGAGTCCCAAAGCGTTTTTTCGCAGCACAAAAGCGATTAACGAATTGCGTCATGCTCAATTCGATCTGGCCATCGAATTTCGAAAAAACGCCGAAGCTACCGTTGTGCTGAACTTCGCGCACCCGTATGAAAGATTGAAATCGTCGCCAAGTGTGAACAAAGGCTTGAGCGGCCTGAGCGGAATGCTCGAACAATTCAGCCAGGCGCTTTCGCCCAAACCGGCGATGCCGGATCACCTCGCTCATGCTTATTTGAAGAAGCTGGAACCGCTCGGCGTTCGCCCCATCGAAGCCGAACCGCATCTGAAAACCGATCCCAACGCGGACGAGCAGTTTGAAAAGCTGCTGAAAAAACATGCGGTCACGTACGGCGAATTGCTGGTCGGCATTCATCCCGGAGCCGGAACCATCCAGCATCGCTGGCCGTTGGAACGGTTCGTGTCCATTGCTTCCCGGTTGATCCACAATTTCAACGCGCGTGTGTTGGTGTTTGCCGGGCCGCAGGAACGCGGACTGGCCAAACAAATCGTGGCGCAATTGCCAGCCAAACGCGCTATCCCGATGCAATCCCCGAAAATTCCCGACCTGGTGTCGGCGTTCGCGCGGTTGAGCGTGCTGGTCGCCAACCACAGCGGCCCGGCTCATGTGGCCGCCGCCGCCGGAGCGCCGGTCGCGGCAATCTCAACTTTTGTAAAAGATTCCTCAACCGACGTATTGAGCCGTCGTTGTGAGCACATTCGGGCTTCGCATGTGGCCATGATTTCCGAAGAAGCGGTTTACGAAGCCGCCTGCAAGCTGTTAAAAACAAATCGCGCAGAATTCCTGCGTCAAAGATGAGGAAAGATTTTGGACAGGATTGACACGATTTTTCAGGATGTAACCGCAATCAGTCATCCTGAAAAATCCTGTGAATCCTGTCTACTCAGACAAACTCAACAAGGAGATTCGATGTTTCGCAAATTCTTGACCGTTTCCCTATTGATCGTTGCCCTGGCGTTTGCGCCATTTGCTTCGCTGGCCGATGAAGGCATGTGGTTGCCAGATTCGCTCAGCAAATTGCCGCTGGGGCAGTTGAAAAAACGCGGCTTCGAATTGAAGCCGGAAGACGTATACAGCACCACTCAGCCCAGCCTGAAAGACGCCATCGTACAAATCAGCGCAGGCGGCACCGGATCGTTCGTGTCCGGTGAAGGGTTGATCCTGACCAACCATCACGTCGCGTTTGCTGCCATCACGCGCGCTTCGACCACCGAAAAGGATTACATCAACAACGGCTTTCTGGCCAAATCGCGCGCCGAAGAAATTCCCGCGCAAGGGTACACCGTTTCGATTTTGCAGGAATTCAAAGATGTCACCGCCGAAGTCCTGTCCGCCGCCAAGCCGGAAATGTCGCCCGAAGAACGCGACCGTGCACTGGCGGCCAAACGCGGTGAGATTCAAAAAACCGCGCTCAATGGACGCGACAAAGACGGCATTCGCATCCAGGTCGTCGAAGCCACCAGTGGGTTGCAGTATTACCTGTACACGTATCTGACGCTGCGCGATGTTCGCATCGTGTACGCGCCGCCCAAATCCATAGGCTATTTCGGCGGCGACCCGGACAACTTTGAATGGCCACGTCATTGTGGGGATTTCACCTACTTGCGCGCCTATGTCGGAGCCGACGGCAAACCCGCCAGCTTCAGCAAGGACAACGTGCCGTTCAAACCGAAACGCTTTTTGGCGGTCAATGCCGCTGGCATCAAAGAAGGCGATTTCACCTTCGTGATGGGGCATCCCGGCGCGACGTATCGGTACCGCGAATCGTATTCGCTGGATTTCCGCCAGAACATTCAATTGCCCGATCAGATTGCCGCGCTGAAAAAACAGATTGATTCGCTGACCAAACTTGGCGAGAAAAATCCGGCGTTGAAAATCCGACTGGCGGATCAAATTTTCAGCATGAGCAATTCGCTGAAAGCGTTTGAAGGCGCGGTACTGGGCTTGAAGAAATTGAATCTGGTCGAACGACGTCGCGCTGAAGAAGAAGCGTTGAAAAAATGGCTCGACGCCAATCCGGCGGCCAAAGCGAAATACGGCAATGTGCTGCCCCAGATCGAAGCGTTGTATGCCGACCTGCGGTCGTTCACGTCCAAACAAAGCGCATTTACCGAATTGTTTGACGCAGGCGATCTGATTGGCGCTTTGTATTTCGCGTACCTGCGCGCGACGGACAAGGAAAAACCGACGGGCGAACGCAACCCGCAACTCAGCGACGGCGCGTTGCCACAAATCCTGAACCAGATCAGCGGTGACTGGAACGAACGCGAACCGGAAGCCGAAGCCAAGACGTTGGCCACCGCGTTGGAAACGCTGGCTGACTTGCCCGCCAACCAGAAATTCGCGTTTGTCGAAACCCTGTTTGGCAATCAAACCGGTAACGCTCGCCGCCAAGCCGAACGCGATTTCGCCGATAAGACCATTGCCAATTCCAAGTTCAAGTCACTGGATGAGGTGAAGAAGCTCTTTTCCGCATCGGCGGCGGACATTCGCGCAATTGACGATCCGCTGGTCAAGCTGATCGTGGCGGCAGTGGATGAAAATGCGCCTTTTGCCAAACGCGTGGCGAAATTCAACAGCGAAGTCGTGCGGTTGCGCCCGAATTACGTGGCCGCGATGCTGGAAATGAAGAAAGGCGCGTATTACCCCGACGCCAATTTCACGTTGCGCTTCACCTACGGCGAAGTCAAAAGCTACAAACCGCGCGATGCCGTGTATTACCACTGGCAAACTTCGTTGGCTGGCGTGATTGCCAAAGACACCGGCGAAGACCCTTTCAACGTTCCCGCAGCGTTGAAAGACCTGGCGAAGAAAAAAGATTACGGCAATTACTTCGATGCGCAGTTGAACGACGTGCCGGTCAATTTCCTGACGACGACTGACATCACCGGCGGCAATTCCGGTTCGCCGATTATGAACGGTCGCGGCGAAATGATCGGACTTGTCTTCGACGGCAATTACGAAGGCCTGGGCGGCGATTACGCCTTTGACGGCAATCTGAACCGCACGATCAACGTGGACATTCGGTATGTGTTGTTCGTGACGGAAAAACTGGGCGGCGCGGCTTACCTGTTTGACGAAATGCAGATCAAACGCGGCAAAGCCATGACCGCTGGCAAGTAAGTAGAAAACTGGTTCACCACAAAAAGCACAAAAACACAAAATGGCGATTCGATTGTATTTTGTGCCTGATGCGCTTTTTGTGGTGAATTTGGTTATGGCCATTGAACTATGAGTCGGTTAAGGAAAGCGTTTGTCATGCAGGTCTTCCCTGACCAGCACGCCGAATACGAACGGCGACACAATCCCATCTGGCCGGAACTGGAAGCGACGCTCAAAGCGCATGGCGTTCACCACTATTCGATCTTTCTGGACGAAACAACCAATCAACTTTTCGGCTACGCCGAAATCGAAAGCGAAGTGCAGTGGGAAGCCATCGCCTCCACTGAAATCTGCCAACGCTGGTGGCGTCACATGCGCGAAGTGATGCCCTCGAATCCTGACAACAGCCCTCAATCTCGACCGCTGCGCGAAGTCTTCCACATTGATTAACCGGAGCGCGGACGTCCCGTCCACACATCACTCAACTCATGACTTCCCTTGCCCGTCACACCCGCGAACTTTCTGCCGCCGCTGCTTTCGCCGCATTGTTGCTGGCTGTGGCCATTGTCGCTCCATCGTTTTTCAGTGTAACGAACTTGCGCGATCTGCTGGTTGGCAACGCGCCAGTATTGATCGTCGCCGTCGGCATGACATTGGTGATCGTCGCCGGACAAATAGACATTTCCGTCGGTTCGCAATTCGCCGTGTGCAGCATTGCTGCTGGTTTGCTGGCGAAATCCTTGCCGATGCCGCTGGTAGCCTTGCTTGTCGTAATCGTCGGCTGTTTGCTGGGAACAGTAAACGGCGTTCTGGTGGCGCGCGCGAAGATTCCCGCGATTGTCGTCACACTGGCGACGCTGGTCGCCTGGCGAGACGGATTGCGCTGGGTTACTGAAGGAGCCTGGGTGCAAAACCTGCCGGGCAATTTTCAATGGTTCGGATTCGGGCAAATTGCCGGGCAAATCCTGATCGTCGCAGTGGCGGCGCTGGTGTTGCTGGTCTTCGCTTGGGCGCTCCGAAATCTTCCGGCGGGAAGAACGGTCTATGCCGTCGGTTCCGACGCTGAAGCGGCTCGGCTGGCAGGCATCAATCCGCCGCGTGTGACGATGAATGTGTTTGTCTTGATGGGAGCGTTGGTTGGCTTGGCGGCGCTGCTGAACGCGATTCGGTTTTCTTCAGTTCCGGCCAACGCCGGAATCGGATTGGAAATGAAAGCGATTGCAGCAGTGGTCGTGGGTGGAGCGGCCATCACTGGCGGGCGAGGAACTTTGTGGGGAACGTTGATCGGCGTCGCGCTGTTGGGAACCATCGGCACGGCGTTGACGTTTGCGGGCATCAATCCGTTTTGGGAAAAAGCGATTCAGGGAGCCATCATTCTGGCGGCGCTGGTTTCCGATATTGGCTTGGCCAAACTTGGCTTAGGCCGAAGTCAAAAACCACGGGGAGCACGGGGAAAGGCCAAACCTGATTTGCCCTATTTATCCCAGTGATCCCCGTGCTCCCCGTGGTTGACGAAATGAAGCCTCGGCTTAATCGCCGCTTTGATTAAGCTGGACAGCTTTGTACCCGCCCGCCGCGCGGTCTTTC
>JAEUQP010000869.1 GCA_016789645.1 Acidobacteriota bacterium
GCGCAACCTCGAATACCGGCGAGTCGAAATGCCCAAGGCCGAAGCCGAAAAGAAGTTTGCCGAGTTAGGCGAACCTCTGAAATGCGAGTTGATCGAAGAAAAAGCGGGCGACGTTGTCAGTTGCTACACGATTGAAGGAACTCCGTTCATTGATTTTTGTCTTGGCCCGCACATTCCCTCGACGGGCAAGATCAAGGCGATCAAGCTCCTTTCCATCGCAGGCGCGCATTGGAAAGGTGACGAAAAGCGCGACCAGATGCAGCGCATTTACGGCACATCGTTCTTTTCGCAGGAAGAACTCGACGCCTGGATCAAGCAAAAAGAAGAAGCCGAAAAACGCGATCATCGTCGGTTGGGCCCGGAACTGGATTTGTTCAGTTTCAGCGAGGCGATTGGGCCGGGTTTGGTGTTGTGGCATCCGAATGGCGCGTTGATTCGCAAAGTCATCGAACAGTTTTTGAATGACGAGTTGTATCGGCGCGGCTACAGTTTCGTGAACACGCCGCACGTCACGCAATCGGAACTGTTCCGGATTTCAGGCCATCTGGAAAATTATCAGGAAGGTCTGTATCCGCCGATGACCGACAAGGAGAACGAGCAGATTGAATATCGGATGAAGCCGATGAACTGTCCGTTCCATATCCAGATTTACAAATCCAAGCAGCGGTCTTACCGCGACCTGCCCCAGCGATATGCGGAATACGGCATGGTTTATCGGTATGAGCGGTCAGGCGTGACGCACGGATTAATGCGCGCTCGCGGTTTTACGCAGGATGACGCACACCTGTTTTGCACGCCGGAACAGTTGGTCGGCGAAGTGATCGCCTGTCTCGATCTGGTGGATTTTGTGATGAAGGCTTTCGGGTTTGAATACAAAGCCGAATTGTCGTTGCGTCATCCGACGGATCATTCCAAGTATCTGGGTTCGGATGAAGTCTGGACGATGGCTGAAAAAGCCTTGACCGAAGCGCTCGATCAATACGGGTTGCCGTATGTGCGCATGGAAGACGAAGCCGCATTTTACGGCCCGAAGATTGACTTCAAGGTTGTGGACGCCATCAAGCGCACGTGGCAGCTTTCGACGATTCAGGTGGATTTCAATTTACCGCAGCGTTTCGGCATTGAATTCATCGGATCGGACAACAAGCCGCATCAACCGATCATGGTTCACCGTGCAATCTTGGGATCGTTCGAGCGGTTTTTTGGGATTTTGATCGAACATTACGCCGGAGCGTTTCCGGTCTGGTTGGCTCCGACGCAAGCCATTGTGCTGCCGATTTCGGATCGCTTCAATGACAAAGCTGCCGAAGTCGAGCAGGAATTGCTGGCGGCGGGGCATCGTGTGCAGGCTGATCTTCGCAGCGAAAAAATCGGCGCGAAGATTCGGGATGCTCAATTGAAGAAAATTCCCTTTATGCTCGTGCTTGGCGAACGTGAAGCCGAAGCCGGGCTGGTCGCGGTACGCGACCGCGTTAAAGGCGACACGGGCGCAGTGCTTGTCGCCGAATTCAGCGCGCAATTAAAAGCGTTAGTCAGTTCGCGCGCGTTGCATACGTAAACGATTGTTGATGACAGATTGCTGGTTCACACGGCGTTTAGCCATAACCAGGTTGACGCCTTGTCTGGAATCCAAAGTTTGCAACCTGTCATCGGTGATCAACAAATCTCGGAGGTGTTTTTATTAGCAACGGGTATCAAGGCGGTGGTTTTAGAGGACGGCGCGACCAGCGTGTCCCGTCTGTGCGCGTCAACGAGCGGATTCGTACCAAAGAAGTTCGCGTGATTGATGAAGAAGGGCAGCAGCTCGGCATTATGACGCCGCAAGAAGCGCTGAAAACTGCCCGTTCGCGCGGATACGATTTGGTCGAAGTCGCTCCGCAGGCTCAACCGCCGGTCTGCCGCATTGTGGATTTCGGCAAGTACCAGTACGAACAGAAAAAGCGTGCTCATGAAGCCAAGAAAAAGCAGGTCGTGATCGAGGTGAAAGAAATCAAGTTTCGCCCGGCGACCGATGAGCACGATTACAATTTCAAGATGAAGCACGCCAGAGAAATTCTGGATGACGGCAACAAGGTCAAAGCGACCGTACGGTTTCGTGGACGCGAAATCACCCACAAAGAACTGGGGCAAAAGTTGCTGGAACGGTTGGAGCAGGATTTGTCTGAACACGGTGCTCCGGAAAACCGGCCTCGTCTGGAAGGAATGCAATTTATCGTCATCTTCACACCGAAGAAATCATAACGGAGGAATTATGCCTAAACTCAAAACGCACAAAGGGGCGGCCAAACGGTTTCGTACCACCGCCACCGGCAAAATCAAACGCGGCCATTCGCACGCGCGTCACATTTTGACCAAAAAGACCACCAAGCGGAAACGCATGCTGGACATTGACGTGCTGGTTTCCGAAAGCGATCAGGCGCGCGTTGAGGCAATGCTGCCTTACGGCAGAAAGTAGTTCTTGATTCTTAATTTTGGATTTTGAATTCTGCGACGATCGTTTTCATCTCACCGCAATTCAAAAATTCATCATTCAACATTCATCATTTTAGTAAGGAGGGCTTATGCCTCGAGCAAAACGTGGTCCGAAGCGGGTAGAGAAGCGCAAGAAGCTGGAGAAACTGTCAAAAGGCTATCGTGGGACGAAAAGCAAACTGTATCGTTCGATGAAAGAATCCGTCCAGCGTGCTCTGAAATTCGCGTACGTTGGCCGTAAGATCAAAAAACGTGATTATCGTTCGTTGTGGATCATCCGCATCGGCGCTGGTGCACGCCAGCATGGATTGAATTACAGCCAGTTTATGCATGGCCTGACGCTGGCCGAAATCGAACTGGACCGAAAAATTCTGGCAGACCTGGCCGTCAATCAACCTGAAGCCTTTGCCGACCTGGCAAGCTCGGTGAAGAAGGCTTTGGAATCCGCCGGGAAGCTGAAACCCGCTGCGGCATAGTGCCTGCGCGGAACCAAGTTGATCGCCAGCAATTGCTGGCCAGCGAACACCAAAGACCCAAGACCGGATGCCCTGAAAGCTTCCTTCAGTCTTGGGTCTTTGCGTGAATGAGTAGTCGGGTAACGGCAGTCAGCAGAGTTGCTGCCGTTTCCTGACTCCCGACTTCCTGCTTTATGCCAGATCGAGTTACACAACTAAGAACAGATTTTGATCGTGAATTGGCGGCAGCGACGACTGAAGCGGAAGCGACGGCGTTACGTGACCGTTGGGTGGGGCGCAAAAGCGGTTTGCTGACTGCCGAGATGAAAACGCTCGGCAAACTCTCGCCTGAAGAACGAAAAATCGCCGGAGCCGAACTCAATGAATTGAAGAATTACGTCGAGTCTGCGATTGAAGGCCTGCTTGGCAGTTTTGCTGCCAAACGCGAAGCCGAACAGTTGGCCAAAGAGCGCATTGACGTAACCTTGCCCGGTCGGCGCATTCAAGCCGGCCATCTGCATCCAATCACTTTGCTGCGGCAAAAAATCGAAGACATCTTTGTTTCGATGGGCTACGAAATCGAAGACGGCCCGGAAATCGAAACGCATTTCTATAACTTCGAGGCGCTGAACATCCCGGAAAACCATCCGGCGCGAAGCCCGCAGGACACGTTTTACCTTGCCGGTGAACGAACCGTGGAACTTGCGCTGCGGTCGCAAACTTCGACGATGCAGATTCACGCCATGCAAAAGCGCACGCCGCCTTTGCGCGTCGCTGCGCCCGGCAGAGTCTTTCGACGCGACACGCCCGATGCCACGCACAATCCGATGTTTTATCAGGTTGAAGGCCTGTTGATTGATCGCGGCATCACGCTTGGCGATCTAAAAGGAACGGTCGAAGAATTCGTTCGCCGCTTGTTCGGCCCGGATACTAAAACGCGTTTCCGGCCTTCGTACTTTCCATTCGTCGAACCCGGAGCCGAGATTGATTACACCTGCTTCAAATGCGGCGGGAGCGGTTGTCGCGTGTGCAAAGGCTCCGGCTGGATCGAAATGGGCGGTTCGGGAATGGTGCATCCGAACGTCTTACGCGTCGTCGGCATTGATCCCGAAGAATTCACCGGCTTCGCCTTCGGTTTGGGATTGGATCGGCTCTGCGCATTGATGTACGGCTTGGACGATATTCGGCTGCTGTATGAGAATGACGTGCGGTTTTTAGAGCAATTCAGTTAGCGAGCACCTTTCATCGAGGGGTTATGAATCAGCAGACACTGACAATTTCAAATGCTCTTTACGGACGGTTGCAGGCAGAGGCACAACTGCGTGGCGTCAGCATTGAGCAGTTGATCGAAACCTGGGAAGAGCATGAGTCTGAAATTCTCCGGCGGCATAAAGTCGTCAGCGAGATCAGAGAATTGCGCGAGCGGATAAGAGCGAAACAGGGCGAAATGCCGGACAGCACGGAACTGATTCGGGAAGACCGGGAGCGTTGATGCCGGGAGCGTTGATGATTGATTTGGTCGTGGATAGCAGCGTCGCCATCAAATGGTTCGTGCCTGAAACCTTTTCAGCAGAAGCGGATCGGATTCTGCTCGCACACGATCAAGGGACACTGGCATTCATCGCACCTGAAGTGATTTACGCCGAGTTTGGGAATATCGTCTGGAAAAAACATCTTTTTCAGGGACTGTCTGCAAGTGATGCGGATTTCGCCTTGGCACGGTTCCAGCAACTGAATTTTGGTGTGACCTCAAACGCCGCGTTGCTCGATGAAGCTTACCGGCTGGCTGTTATGTATAAACGAACTGTTTATGACTCGCTTTACTTGGCGTTGAGTTTGCGCGTTGGGTGTCAGTTCGTGACGGCTGATGAAAGGTTGGTGAATGCCGTCGGCGCAACTTTTTCAAACGTCATCTGGTTGGCCAACTGGCCTTGAGTGAGCGAAGCCAATGAAACGGAAAGTCTCGGAATTCGCCTACGGATTTGTCCTGACGCATGAACTGGTGCGGGGCTACGGCTTTTGGCCGACGGATGTTCCTTTGCCCGGAACCGAGAAGAAGCGCAAGAAGGCAAAGACCGAAGACGAACCCGAAACCGTCTTGCGCGGATTTCCGATTTTTCTCCAGTTCAAAGCCAGCGAGTACATGAAGCGCAAAAACGCTGGCGAATCGAAGCTGGTCGGCTTGCCGTACTTTCGCTTTCCGATTTACCGCAAGACGCAATCGAATCAGCAACAGCTTCTGGCCGGATTGGAAAAACGCGGGTATCTGGTTTATTACGCGACTCCGAAAATGCACGAAGCGGTGAACCTGAACGGAGCGTTTTTCGACGGGCGAGTCGTCGCGCATTCGGTGTTTGTCAGCCCTGGCGAAATTGGTGAAGTGCCGGACAATCAAAACCATCGCGTGGTATTCAGCGCGACAACCAAGGACGTGTACTTCTGTCCGAAACCGCGCCGACTGGAACAGGCGATTCACGGCGAAGATTTTGCCGAAACGATGGAACGAATTTTGTCCGCACGCGAACCGGAACAGCTCGACGATGCCTGTTTTCACCGACTGGCCAGCGAAATGGTTTCGCTGGTTTCGCCGAACCGCCGCATCTTCGACGAACTTTCGCGCGGCAAATTCGAAATGACTCCGGCGACTTTTGCCAACTATCTGGCGCGGACGTTGTTCGATTGTGAGTTGCTGGTGATTCCGACGAAGACGAATGCTCAGACTTGAATTGTTGATGGTGGGATTGGAAAGTGGACTACACTGACGACAGATTTAGTTGGGACGAAGAAAAAGCTGTAAAAAACGCTCAGGATCACGGTGTCACGTTTGAAGAAGCAAAAAAAGTATTTGACGATCCGTGCGATGTTGAATTTTTGACCCTGATCATTCGACACCTGAAGAGCCGCGTTGGATAAGAATCGGATTGTCGGAACGGCGGTTACTGTTTGTCGTTTTCACGCTTCGAGAGGATCGCCTTCGCATCATTCATGCACGGAAGGCGAATAAAACAATGGAGCGAATTTATGTCGAACAAAGCAGTTGAAAAAAAATGGGAAGAGCCGGTTGATGATTCAACCGAAGAAACTATCGCCGAGGAATTCCGCTTCAAACCCCACCGGTTGGAGCGTGTTCAGCCGGGAATCAAAAAGGTGGGTGTTCATCTTTACCTGGACGAAGATGTGCTGGCGCATTTTCAACAGATTGCCCAAGGTGATGGCGCACCGGCCTGGCAAACGTTGGTCAATCAGGTTTTGCGTAAAGCTGTGGAGCAGAAGGGGACTGAAACGCTCACTGGCAAAGCAACAGCGGAGATCGAAACCATTGTCAGCAGCGAACCATTTGTGAGCGCAGTTGCTGATCGGATCGCCGACCGCGTGGCTGACAAACTGAAAAGGAAGACCATTAAGAAAGCTGCCTGAGCGAATCCTGACTTATGAAAATCAGCTACAACTGGCTAAAAGAATTTGTGGATCACAATTTGTCGCCGCGCGAGTTGGCGGCGAAGTTGACGATGGTGGGATTGGCGGTGGACGCCGTTGAAGAGCACGGCGACGATTCCGTGCTCGAAATTGACCTGACCTCCAATCGGCCTGATTGTTTGTCGCACCTGGGCGTGGCGCGCGAAGTCGCGGCCATCACCGGCAAAACTTTGCAGATGCCGGAAGTCGTCACCGGAAAATTGAGCGCAGGCGCGACCAAGGTTAGCGATACGACTTCAGTGGAAATTCTGAATCCCAACCTTTGCCCGCGCTATTCGGCGCGGATTATCAAAGGCGTCAAAGTTGGTCCTTCGCCGGAATGGTTGGTCAAACGGCTGGAAGTGATGGGGCAGCGTAGCGTCAACAACGTTGCCGACATCACCAACTACGTCATGCTGGAATTGGGGCAACCGCTGCACGCCTTCGACCTGGCGATGTTGAAAGGTCAGAGGATCATTGTTCGTGCCGCCCGCGAAGGCGAGAAGATGACAACTCTCGATAGCGAAGAGCGTGAACTGACTTCGCAAATGTTGGTCATTGCCGACGCCGAACGCGCCGTTGCGTTGGGTGGCATCAAAGGCGGAGAAGATTCGGGCATCACGGAAACGACGGTGGATGTCTTGCTCGAAGCGGCGTACTTCACGCCAGCGCAGATTCGCGCGACGTCCAAAGCTCTGGGATTGGCGACCGAAGCTTCGTACCGGTTTGAGCGCGGAACTGATCCGGAAATTGTGCCGGTAGCATCGGCTCGCGCAGCCGCAATGATTGCCGAAATCGCTGGCGGAGAAATCCTCAGCGGCATCGTTGACGTTTACCCGCTGAAATCTGACCGCAAACAAATCTCCGTGCGCCGGAAGCGCTACGAGCAACTGACAGGCCTGAAGTTTGATGTGGCCGAAGCCGAACGCATTTTGAATGCGCTGGGTTTTGAAGCCGAAGTCAGCCCGGACAAAACCGCGCTGAAAACAATAGTTCCGACCTGGCGTATTGACTGCGCCATCGAAGAAGACCTGGTCGAAGAAGTCGCGCGCATTTCCGGTTACGACAAGTTGAAAACTACGTTGCCGGGCAGCGCCGGAGCCGGAGCGTATCTGCCGGGTGAAACCGGTCGTCGTGCGACGCGCAGCGCGCTGAGCCAGCTCGGTTACAACGAAGCCGTCAGTTTCAGCTTCGTCAATGCCGAATCCGATGCGTTGTTGACCGAAGCCGCCGCTGGCACTCGACTGGAACTCCAAAATCCGATTGATGACACCGCCGGATTCATGCGAACGACCTTGCTGGGCGGATTGCTGCAAGCGTTGGAGCACAACTTCAATCATGGTTCGCGCAACGTGCGCATGTTTGAAATCGGCAAATGCTTC
>JAEUQP010001162.1 GCA_016789645.1 Acidobacteriota bacterium
AGTTTTTTCATTTTCCCTCCGCCTTTTGAATTTAGCCGCGCGAATTTACAGTTCCCTTGCTTTACGATCCAGTGGCTTTGCGGCATGCTCCGCGCCGTCCAAATCACTCCATCAAATTCAAACTCGAAAGGATCATTATGAACAAGCTGGGCATAGGTTTCATTGGCAGCGGATTCATCACCAAATTTCACATCAAATCGTTCATCGCCGTGCGCGACGCAGACGTGTTGGGCGTGTGGAGTCCGAACAAGGCTCACGCCGAAGAAGCGGCGTCGTTGGCGCGCTCAATTCGCGTGGGCGATTGTCAGGCGTTTAACTCCATCGAAGAAATGGTCGCTTCGCCGGAAATTGACGCCATCTGGTTGTGCGGCCCAAATCACAAACGCATTGAAAATCTGGAAGCCATCGTCAAGACGATCAAAAGCGGCAAAGGCTCGCTGCGCGGCATTGCGATTGAAAAGCCTCTGGCGCGCAACGCTGCCGAAGCCAAACGCGTGATTGAATTGATTGAAGAATCCGGTTTGCTGCACGGGTATCTGGAAGACCAGTTATTCGAACCCGGCGTCGAACGCGGACGCGAAATTCTCTGGCGGCGTGCGGCGGCTTTGACCGGTCGTCCGTACATCGCTCGTTGTGCCGAAGAACACAGCGGCCCGCACATGCCCTGGTTCTGGCAAGGCGATTTGCAAGGTGGCGGCGTGTTGAACGACATGCTGTGCCATTCGGTCGAAGTGGCTCGGTATCTGTTGACCGATCCCGCCAAACCTCGCAACAGCATCAAACCGGTCAAAGTTTCGGCGACGATTGCCTGCCTGAAATGGTCGCGGCCTGAATATGCAGACCTGCTCCAACAGACGATGGGCAAAGAGGTGGATTATCGAAATCGCCCGTCAGAGGATTTCGCTCGCGCGACCATCCATTACGTTGACGATGCGGGTAATCCGTTGATCGCCGAAGTCACGACTTCCTGGAGTTTTGTCGGGCCGGGTTTGCGGCTGTCCACAGAATTGTTGGGGCCGGAATATTCGATGTTCATCAATTCGCTGAACACCAGCCTGAACCTGTTTTTCAGCCGTAAAGTCACGGGCGATACCGGAGAAGACCTGGTTGAAAAACAAAACGCCGAACAAGGCTTGATGCCAGTCGTTGCCAACGAAACTTCCGAATACGGTTACGAAGCCGAAAACCGTTATTTCGTGAATTGCTTTTTGGACGGAAAACAACCCAAAGTGAATTGTTACGATGGGCTGGAAGTCACTCAACTGTTGATGACCGCTTACAAGAGCGCAGAGGAAGAACGCACCATCGTTTTTGACCCCGACGCAATTGAACATTTCGTTCCGGCTGTCGCTCGTGGAACCTGGAAACCGTAGCCTTCTTCGCAAAAACCAAAAGGCGGAGCTTGTTTTTTTGGATCAAGTCCGCCTTTTTTGATCTCGCACGCTTTGGTAAACAGAGAACTTCAAAATCCTTTTCTCTGCCAGGGAAAATCAAATTGACAAGTTTCTTGTCATAATGACAAACTGCTTGTCGTTGACGACAATCGAATAATGAATAAACCTAAAAAGTCTGCCTCCATCCGTAAAACGAAATTGGTTGAACCCGAAGAGTCGGCATTCAATCAATTGATCAATGAAACGGTTCAGTTATTTCATCGGCTGAAAATCGTCGCCGACGAAGTCCATCAACAGGGCGAGATGTCCGGCGGATTACGCAGCATACTGCGCCAGTTGAACAAACTGGGCCAACAAACCGTGCCGCAAATGGCGCGGGATCGTTCGGTTTCGCGGCAGAATGTGCAGATGCTGGTGAACCAACTGGCAGAAAACGGTTATGTTGA
>JAEUQP010000026.1 GCA_016789645.1 Acidobacteriota bacterium
ATTCATTGTCCACGCAATGCGGCGACGCAAAGATGCGATCCGCCGCCACGCCGAAATGTCGCAAATATTCCGTGGCGCGCGTGCCCACCGCCAGAAAGCCATCAAACCGGCGCAATAAAAAACCGGTCTTGGTTTCCCAGACCGGCCTGCGCCACCCCGTCGGCGCACTGTTCAAATTGGTGTCTCCGCGATAAAGCACCGGAATTCCCATTTGCCGACACGCCCACAACGCCCGCAATTGCGTGACGGAATGCCACCCGCCAATCAACACGACATCCGGTTGCGTCTGCCGAATCGCATCGGCAATTTCCGGCACATTGACGCCCCAAAACTGATCGCTATGCACGTTGACGGTTTCATGCGGCGGACGCACCACGCGGCAACGATACCCATCGGTCAACGGCACATCCCAGGCAAAGGCTTTTCCAAACCCGACGCCCTGCTGTTCCGCGGTCGGCGCAGTCGCATACAACACCGTCAACTCCAGTTCGGAGCAATTCGCCGCCATGTACCGAAACCACGGCGCAAAGTATTGCGCCGGATGCGTCATGACGATGGTCAGTTTGATGGGCGACACCCGGAATCCTCGCAGCGGTGGAGACGTATTTCGTTATCTCCAATCCAGAGCTGATACGACAGGCTTTCTTGCTGACGCTCTGCAAGTTCTTGACGCCAGTTTTCGCGTTTTTCAATTCCTTCACGTAACACGACCGTGATTGTGTCGTTGGTCAACAAACGAAATGCCCACGGACGAATCCCAGTCAGAATCAGATATTGTGGACGTGATAAACGAAGCAGGCTGTGATCCGTCGGCAACTTGGCAGGCTGCAAAGCATCCACCACAACGAAACTCCCAGTCGGAAGCGACGCCAGCAACTTGTTGCTACGTGTCACCCATTGGCGCGACCGCTCACCAGTTGCCCGCATTTCTGCTAGCAATCCGCGCAAGCCAATTGCCATAATCATTCCCCAAACCAGCACTGTCGCCCAGACAAATTGCTGACCAAGGCGATTCTGGAAGCGAATACGCCATCCTTCGGTAGCCAACGCCGCAAGAGCGGCAAACCAAAACAATCCTGTGTGCGCGTAAAGCTCTCCAACGTGTGCAAGCAATGCCGTCGGAAACCCCGAAAATATCAAGGCTCCGGCAACAAGCCACAATTGAAAACGCTGTTCGGACACAAGCTTCCAGCGAAAGAACAACCCTCCAACCAGATAACCCAGAGCCGACAGCATCGTCACAGCATAGATCGCCAGCAATCCGACTTGGCGTGGTTCAGCACGCAAAGCGTCAAACCATTTCAATAACGGAATTGGGCTAATCAGCCCTCCCAACAGAATGACCTTGTTGACCGGCGCGTTAAGAATGGAAATCTGGAATGGCCCAGACGTTGCCGTCATCACGCCTGTTCGTGCTCGCACAAACGTAAAAGCTCCGGCAAGCAGTATCAGTCCCACTAAAATCAGCAAGGCGTCTCGGCGCGCCTTGCTCAAGCGAAAGCGATGAAAGAAAACCGCTAAAACCCAAGCTGATACGGCGAAACCAGACAAGGCCTGTTCTTTGAACAACAACCCAACCGCAAGCAATCCAAAGAAGCCGAAAAGCTGGCTCTTTGGTAGTAGCTTCCCATCAATGCCCGGCAAAATTTTCAACAACACTACTGCCGCACCCCAAACCAACAAATCCGCGGCGCATTGCGAGTAACAGTCAAAAGAATATCTTGGCACTGCGGCAATCGGATGAACCCCAAAGACAACCAATCCCGTGCAAATGCTGAAGGTGGTCAAACCCAGCCAGCGACCAAGAACCACAAGCAGCATCAACGAACCCAGAAACGTCACCAGGATAAAGCCACGTAAAAAAGTATCGCTTTCCCAGCCAGCCACGCGAGCATTGACGATTTCTGTCAAATGCCACAGCGGCGACCAATGTTGTTCTAAAGGTCGAAGAATGAAATCCAGCGGACGGCCTTTTGACAGCGCTTCTTGAGCTTTGTAGGCGAATGTCCAATCGTCATGGAACCGATAGAGTCCAAATGCTCCGGCAAAAACAACAGCCGCTAACAACAAAATCAAACCAATCATCCAGATTGATCTTGAACCGCTGGTTAAACTGTCGTTGTTTGCCTTCAATTTGACTGGTTGCTCCTTGCTAAAGAATCAAACACTTCCGCCAACTTCCCCGCCAATGCCTCTGCCGAAAACTCATTCACTTCGTCCATCGTCACATCTGCCGAGTCGTACACTGGCGCAGCCACCAGCGCGGCGAGTTCGTGGTAAATCGCTTCGACGCGGTGTTCCGCCCGCTCCGTGTCGCCATACGTGACGACGCGCACCGAAGGCGGGCGCGCGGCGCGGCGCAGGATTTCGACCACGCTGCTGGCTTCGTGATACAGCGCCAGAATCGGGCGCCGTGCCAGCAACCCCGGATACAGTTTGCTGGCGGTG
>JAEUQP010000033.1 GCA_016789645.1 Acidobacteriota bacterium
GTCCACCCCCAACAGTTTGCCCGACACATGCTTCAAGCGCTCGGCAACGGATTTCATCGAACGCGTTTCGGCAAGCAGTTGCCGAATCATCTGTGCGTCGTTGGATTGAATTGGATTGTTCTGCGCGAAGGCAGCCCAAAATTGAACCAGAAACTTCATCGGTGGGTATTTTGGCTGAAGGGAGGATTTCCGGCAAGAACGACAAAGGCCGTCCAGAGGCGGTTCCACATCACCTCTGACCAGTGTCTCAGGCTGAAGACGATTTCGCTACATGATGCAGACGAAACTCATGTGTTCCCCAATTATCATGACCTTCTTGGAAACTTGTCCGTCCACAATGAGATTGAATTAGACTGCGGCGATGACAACGCCAATCACAGTTCCTGTGGCTCATCAGTACGATTACGTTCCTCACGTAACTTCAGGCCAGATCGTAGTCCGCTTATCATTCCTCCCAGCAATACAAATTTCACAGGCAAAGAGACGATGAAATTGAAATTGGCTTGCCGACTTTCAAATGCTAATGTGATGCTCAATACGGCATCGAGAGCAAAAACGCCTATCGCTACCTTCAACGCGATTAGATGCTGTTGTGCCACAAGAAGACCTAGAAAAAAGAAGACAATCCCAAATGCCCCCATCGCCAATCCGGAATTGCCCCCCTCCATCGCACCCAAGACAACAGTCACACACAATGGCAATGATGAAAAGCAATCGGCAGCTTTGCGTGAGCTTCTCTTCGAGCCTGTCATAATCAACCCCCGTCATACTCAACTCTCCTTGTTACAGTGATTTCTGAGGACGCAGCACAATCTTCTTTTTCGGGCCTCGCAAGTCGTCGTTGGGTTACGGCCGATTTTGCTATGGCTGAATCGTGATCTCATCAGTCTGTTTGAGGTCAATTTCTTTGATTGAACCATCTTTCATCTTGATGCGAAGGATTCCCTGTTTGGGTAAGCAGGCAAGAGAAGCCGCACTACTCAAATCAACGGCTCCGCTTATACGCAATCGAAATCTGCCGGATTCTCGCCTTCCCCATATATGGCCGGGAGAAATCTTCAAAATCAACAAGACTTTTCGTGAGAGCACGAACCGCTTGATTTTTCTCTCCTCACTACTCCCAAAGGCTACGGCATCATCATAAATAAGGGATTTGGCATCTTCGTCAAATATCTCATATCTAATCGACGCGTCGGAATTCACCTTGGAGATATCCAGGGTTATTACTACTTCGCCTGGTCCGGCAACGAAGGAATAGAAGTAATTGTTCTCGGCGGACTTGCTATCAACAAATCCGGAAATTTCAGGCGAAGTCAGCTTCGTTGGACTGTCTCTATCGGTGGACTGTGCGCCAGCAGTGCAGACGGTAGCGACTGCCAGAATAATGGTGAACGCGAACATGACGAGATCCTTCGATAATGGTTGCAGCATAAATCGGTCTCCTTTTTGTGGTTTGGGTCAAATTCTGGACAGGCAAGCATTGTCACCGGCTGATGGCCGGTGTTAAATTGCAAACCACTTCAAAAGTCCGACAATTCAACAAGCGCCATCAGCCGTTCGCCCATATAAGCGGGAATGGCGGCTGAAAATTCAGTCGCGTGCGAAGATTTTTTCGCCGCCAGTTCCGGCTGCCTTAGCGGGCATTATTGCGCGGTACGACGCGTACAGCTTCAACTCACTCAACAAGCAAGGGAAAGAAGCCTATGAGCACCAACGACCCGGAGGATTTCACCGATTTGCTACGGGCCTGGGGGGGAGGCGACCACAGCGCTCTGGACCGATTGACACAGCTTATTTATGCCGAACTTCATCGTCTGGCCAAACACTACATGCGCGGTGAACGTGCCGGACATACTCTGCAAACTACAGCACTGATCAACGAAGCCTGGCTGCGGCTGGTGGATTCCAGCCGAATGCAGTGGCAGAACCGCGCTCACTTTCTGGCTGTCGCTGCGCGGATCATGCGGCGAGTGCTCGTAGACTTTGCCCGCGAACACAATTATCAAAAACGCGGTGGCGGAGCCGCCAAAGTCGAGTTGGACAAGGTAATCATTGCGACACACAACAGCTTGGATGAAATCGTAGCCATTCACGAGGCGTTGGCGAAGATGGAGCAATTTCACCCGCGCGAGGCCGAAGTCATCGAGATGAGTTTCTTTGGCGGACTGGAAGGCAAAGAGATCGCCGAGGCATTGGGAGTTTCACCACCGACTGTCAGCAAGAATTTGAAGTTTGCAAAGCTGTGGCTGCGGCGCGAATTAAGCGGCCAAGCTTAAACACTGAAACCAAATGCCTGAGCCGTGCGAACTGTTCCGGTACGGCGGCAAGTTGCCAGAATGACTATGCAAAACTACGTCAAGCCGCAGCACCTTAGGGGGCGTAAAAAAAAACAACTTCCCGTTTTCGGACTAACTCCATTAAGTGGGACAGGTTAATAACCCGTCCCACCAGGAGTTGATGTTTAATCGCGCCCTTAAAGCTGCCGCTTACTCAAGGAGTCATCTATGGAGACTGGACGAAGCGAGAAGGCAAAAGAATTGGTTAAAGACGCGCTTGAACTTCTGCCTGAAGAACGGGCAGCGTTTCTGGCGCGAGAGTGTGCGGATGATGAAGAACTGTGTCGCGAAGCTGAATCGCTACTGGGCTTTGCGGACGGAATCAAAGATTTGCTCGACACTGCTGCTCCCAGAATCTTCGCGCGCGAACTTGCAGCGGAACAGCAGCAGGATTTGTCGGGTCAGTCGCTTGGTCATTATCAAATCGTGGCGAAGATTGGCGCAGGCGGGATGGGTGAAGTTTACCGCGCAGAAGACAACAGGTTAGGTCGAACGGTGGCGATCAAACTCCTGCCAGCCGAATTCACTGCCGACGCCGAGCGCGTAGGCCGTTTTGAGCAAGAGGCGCGCTCGGCCTCAGCACTCAATCATCCGAACATCATCACGATTCACGAAATCGACCGTGTATCGAGCGATCACGGCGAAGTGCATTTCATTGTCACCGAACTTATCGAAGGGCGCACATTGCGCGAACTTATGACCGACACGCGACTCGAAGTTAAACAAACGATTGAAATCGCCGCGCAAGTCGCCAGCGCGCTCAGGGCTGCGCATACTGCCTGGATCATTCACCGCGACATCAAGCCGGAAAACATCATGGTGCGTGCGGACGGATTGGTGAAAGTGCTGGATTTCGGCATCGCCAAATTGGGCGATAAGCAAGGAGTACCGCCTTCAGGCGGGAACAATTTCGATTCCCAGCCAATTCCGCATGAAGGCAGGACCATGAACTTAACAACCGCTGGAATGATTCTCGGAACGGCCAGCTATATGTCGCCGGAGCAGGCGCGGGGCGAACTCCTCGATGGGCGCACAGATGTGTTCTCGCTGGGAAGCGTGCTTTATGAAATGGTGACAGGGCGGCGGTTGCTGACCGGAACGACGCGCTCGGCCGTACTGCAATCACTGCGCGGCGATGGCGAACCGTTGCCGCCCAATGCCAGATTCAACGGAGCGCCAAAAGGTTTGGAAGACATCGTCAGAAAATGCCTGAAACAAAAGCGTGAAGATCGCTACGCATCAGCCGGTGAATTGCTTGATGAATTTCGCCGGTTGCAGCGCGAATCAGAAAACCGCAGTCAACGCAGAATCATCAAGATCAGCGCATTGGTGGCGGCAGTGGCTTTGCTAGGCGTGCTTGTCGCAGCGTGGGCGTCGGTGCGCGAAGACTGGATCGAAACACGGATGCGCGACGGCCATCGGGCAGGCGTCAGGCGCGCGGCCTTTTCGCCAAACGGCGAACGATTGGTCTCCGCTGACGAAAACGGCGTGGTACTGGTCTGGGATTTCAATCGGCGCGAATTGATCAAATCGCTTACTGGCCATCACGGGCGAATCAATTCTGTCGCCTATGAGCCCGATGGCAGACACTTTGCAACAGCAGGGATTGATCAGACAGTTATCGTCTGGGATGCAGTGACGCTGGAGCAGGCTGCTGTCTTGCGTGAGCAGCAGGCGCCCATCACTGGCGTGGCTTTCTCGCCTGATGGCAAATACTTGGCCGCTGCTTCAGATATTCCGGACGCGCGCACGATGTTGTGGGACACTCGGAAGTGGGAACAAGTGCGCGATTTAGCACTACCCGGCGGCGACTGGCGCGAACTTCTCTTTGCACCCAACAATCCGCGAACTCTATTCGCTTACGAAAAAAAAGTGGATGTGGAAACCGGGCAAGTTGTCGAGGACAAAAAGAGCACGATTCACTGTGCCGCAGCTTTTTCAGCCAATGGTTCGAGATTGGTGACGGTGAGTTCGGAAGGAGTTGTCCGCTTTATCAACTTTACGCAGCGACAGATCACTCACAAACAGTCTGCCCATCGCGACTGTGGGCGGGCTGTTGCATTCTCGCCCAATGGCAAGTTCGTAGCGACCGGCGCGGAAGACATCGTGCTTTGGAATGCGACAACACAGGAGGTGATTTTGCGTTGGGACCATTCGTCCGTCGTATGGGGACTGGCGTGGTCTCCTGATGGCCAATACCTGGTTTCGACACATGGCGACGGTTCGATCCTGCTCTGGGATATAAAGGGGCGCGAACGGGCGGCCAACCTCAATCAGCACATCCTGTCAGTCAATGCGGTCGCGTTCTCGACTGATGGCCAGCACATCGCATCGGGTAGTGAAGACCGGTCGGTCTTTATTTGGAATGCTGCAACTGGACGCAAGGAATCCGTGCTGCTCGGCCACCAGCAGCGTGTCAACGCAGTCGCCTTTTCACCTAAAGGTGGTCAGCTCGCTTCGCTCGGTCAAAACGGCGAATTGATTTGCTGGGACCTTGAGCAGCGCCAACCGCGATGGTGCGCGAAGGGTGGCTATACTTACGGACGGCTGGCTTTTTCACCCGATGGTCATTGGATCGCAGATGCTTTGGGGATTCACGATAGCGATGCTGGACGGCTGGCTTTCCGTTACGAAGATCGCACTCCGTTTACCGTCGCGGCCGATGACGTGACCTTTTCGGCTGATGGAAAAAGGTTCGCTATAGTGGGCGCATCAGGTGATGGGCAGCTTTGCTTGTGGGACACAAGCCAGTGGCAAATAATAGAGCACGAACAGGCCAACGAAGACACCACGGTTAGCTTTTCACCAGACGGGAAGCAACTGGTAACAGGCGGCGTCAAAGGCGAGTTGACGCTCTGGCAGGCTGCGCCGCTGCAAAAGCTCGGAGTGCTGGGACAACATCAATCACGCATCAAACAAGTCGCTTTCTCGCACGACGGCAGGCGACTTGTCAGCGTTGGCGACGACGGAGCGATCAAGCTGTGGGATGTCGGCTCTCGCAAACTGCTCAAAGAAATCGGCACGCACACTGCACCAGTCCTCGCGGTCGCATTTTCGCCTAACGATCAACAGATTGTCAGCGGCGAACAGGACAAATCGGTACGGCTATACGAGCGGCGACGCAGCTTGTGGGGCTGGCCGTTGAATTGATTCACCTTTTGCTCAGCAACTCGGCGGCATTATAGGAATCGTAATACTTGCGGCGTTGGTCAGCGTCAGCGTGTGCAGGTTATGACCTTGGTTGAAGGCGTTGGCAGTGGCGCGAACGTTGGAGTTCGTGACCACGCTCGCGCCAAACAGAGCGATGTCGGATTGGCTGAACAGCCGCAGCCAGCCAGTTCTTCCCGATGGAATGAAGGATTCAAAGCGCGGGCCGGGGCAAGGAAAACAACTGGTCAATTCCAATCGAAGCTGACATCCGCCGGAACGCGACACGCTGACGACATTTTCCACATCGTCATACAGCAATCCGGAAATTGTTCCGACTGCGCTGGCTGCGGTTCGTAAATCGCCGCCCAACCGGTTAACGAAAATCAGCGAATCGTTGCTATCGGCTCGGCTGGCAATGTTGCTGGCGGCGACGACTCGCGGAGCCTGGCTGTAGCGAACGCCATCGAAATTGATCGTCGCCGACATTGCACCGGACGCGCACGGTTGCCAACCGGACAATGCCGCAAATGCCAATGCCGGCAAATTCGCCGCGTGGCCGGATTGGAACTTCACGAACTCAGAACCAATCAGGAAATTGAAATTCGCCGGGCAGCCTGCGGCATCGGTCGCCACGGCGATCAAATATCCGGTCGTTCCCGGG
>JAEUQP010000884.1 GCA_016789645.1 Acidobacteriota bacterium
CCGTCTTTGACATCCACCAGTTCCGCTTTGATCACGATGTCTTCGCCTCGCTGAAACAATCGTCCGGTAAACACCGCGCGAACGTTCAACTCGCGCCCGACTTCCAGCGGATCGGTGTTTTTGCCCTTGTAACGAAACACTGTGCTGCGCGCCATCACACGCAATCCTTGCACGCGTGCCAACGTGTTGATGACGTTTTCCGTAATGCCATCGCTCAGGTATTCGGCGCTGGCGTCATTGCCAACATTCGTCAGCGGCAGGATCGCTACTGAATCAATCGCCTCGCTGAACGCGCGCGAAGCTCCGGATGATCTGCGGGACGTGCCGCTGGTGGAAGAACCGCTACGAGGATTAAGGCTGGACGTACTGCGGCGCGGTTCTCCTCCGGAATCCAGGTTGATCGGGCGAGTTTCCAGCGAAACCTGTTTGCCGCTGCGCCGCAAGGATTCATTCTCAGCAGTGTCGCCGGATTTGGAATGCCGAGCCTGACTGGCTTCGAGTTCCAGTCGTTGCCGCAACCGTTTCAGATCGTTCGCCAACTCACGCGCGGTCTGGTATCGCTCGTCAGGGTCTTTGGCCAGCAACTTGGTGACGATCCATTCCAGTTCTTCGGGCGCGTCCGGCATCGAACGTAGAATCGGTGGCGGAGCATTTTGCAAAATCGAACTCAACACGCCGGTCGTCGTCTGGCCTTCAAACGGCAACCGTCCGGTGCACATTTCGTACAGCATCACGCCCAGACTGAACAAATCGCTGCGCTCATCCACCGGATCGCCGACGATCTGTTCGGGCGACAGATAACCGGTCGTGCCCGGCATCCACCATAACCCTGTGGTCGAACGCGCCGCTGAGCGATGCTGTGTGCTGTCTTTCTGTTTTAACGCCTCCGTCAATTTCGCAGCTTCGGCGGCATCAAGAGGTTTGGTGCGATACGGATCAAGCGCACCTTCCGGGCTGATGCGAATTTCAGCGGTCGCGGCATCAACCGGCACGATCGGTTCTTCCTGGGGCGGAACCACCGCTCCCCCCAATTCAACCAGCATCGTGTCCTGCTCGATCAATTTCGTCAGCCCGAAATCCAGAATCTTGACGTATCCATCCGGGCGAATCATGACGTTTTCCGGTTTCAGATCGCGGTGCAAAACCCCCGCTGCGTGCGCGGCTCCCAAGCCGGAAACAATCTGCGACGTCACGTCCAGAACTTCTTCGATTCGCATGCGCGTGTAGGCCAGATGCTCGCGCAAGGTCGGGCCTTCGACCCATTCGTTGGCGATGAAATACAGCGACTGGCCATGCACACGGTCAGAACTGACCTCGTACATCATGCGGATGTTCGGATGATTGAGCGTGGAAATGATGCGGGCTTCATGGGAAAGACGTTCGATGCGCTCCGTGTCACGCGCGAACTGTTCCGGCAACATCAACAGCGCGACCTTTCGGCCAAGCTTCACGTCTTCGGCCAGATACACTTCGCCGATCAGGCTGGTCCCGATGTGATAGAGAATCCGGTAATGTGAAATCGTCTGTGACAGCAAGGCGATCTTCCAACGTTTGGAACTTGATTACGGAATTTGCCCAGTGATGCGAGCAGGATTGCCGGAGGCGAGATGTTAGCGGCAATTGGTTAGTCTGCCAACCCCATCTTTTGCAGCAGGCTG
>JAEUQP010000886.1 GCA_016789645.1 Acidobacteriota bacterium
ATTCGTGGTTGATTTCCTGTCGCCTCAGTTGCGATAACTGGCGGCTTCGACTGGTTCAACGATGACTGCCGTGCCGTACGCCAGCACTTCGGTGACGCCGCCCATGACTTCGTTGGCGTCGTACCGAGCGCCGATGATCGCGTTGGCTCCGATTTCCGAAGCGTGCTGAATCATGATTTCAAACGCCTCTTCGCGCGCCTTTTCGCAAAGCTGCGTGAACAGCGAAATGTTGCCGCCGACCAGCGTCTGCAAACTGCCGCCCAAGGTGCCGAACACCGAACGCGAACGAACCGTGATGCCGCGCACGACGCCCAGATTGCGAACGACGCGAAAACCTGGCAGTTCAAACGCAGTCGTGACCATGTGATGCGCTACGGAATAACGCGGCGCGGCGACTTGATACGGTGGTTGTGGTGTCAGGGGATCGTTATTCATTTCTCTTTGGCCTCCTCAATTTCAGCCTGTCGGATTTTTTTGCCTAACTTGCTCTTCCTCAACTTTTGATACTCATTGGGAAAATAGTAGCGGAGCCTTTTGATTGCAGGCACTGCCCAAAATGGACTGCTCGCAACTTCTACATCTGACATCAATGACAACTTTAGTGTATCCGCAGTTGCATTGCCCCAATCTGCAACAACCTTTGTCACAAGTTCAGGAGCCGCAATTGGAGAATTAACAACAAGGATTGCGCTTGGCTGATAACGCACTGGGTTTAAGGAACGATTTACAATCTGTCCGATTGCTGCATAACAAATATCTCCAACTTTGAGAGTGTATTGGCCTGAGAAACTGTTCTCTTTCATCTTCTCGACATCTTTCTCAAACTGAGTCTTCAATTGAGCCTTCAGCAAAGCATAGCTTTCCTTCACCGACATCTTTTTGCGTTGTTTGAGTTCATATTCATCACTGAAGTATTGGAACGAAAAGAAATTATCGCCAACTTTCAGCTTGGTTTCCCGCTTATCAGTAAGGGCTTTTATCAAATCAGGTAATGAGGTTATTCCTCTTTTGACCAGTTCCTTAAACGCTAGATGAATTGTTGGCGCTTGTGATCCCAAAACCCCGCCATCAAATTTAGATAGTGCATCTTCGGCAACAAAAGCAGAAACCCACGCTGTGGGATGGTATCCAGCGCCGGGCGAATCAATTGTGGTCAATTCGTCAATCAACTGAGTTGTGGTCAGGGCAGAGTAATTCTTGGCTGTTTGTTGCGGAACAGGCGTAAATAGGAGGCAAGTGGCTAACAGCAATGCGGAAACTTTCATCGTTCTCTCCTGGTGGCGGTGACCTCAACCAAACAAATTTCCCTGTGAAGAGTCTTTGGCCTCGTCATCATATTCCGGCGGAGTCCACAGGTAGTTTTCGATTTTGCAGCGACCTTTGTCGTTGAAAACGATGCCTTCGGATTCCAGCAATCGCTGTTGCAAATCCGGCGGCGTAGTCATTCCGGCAGTCGAACAGCCGCCTTGCGAATTGATGACGCGATGCCAGGGGATGTTCCGTTCGTCTTTCGGCGTGGCATACATCAGATTGCCAATGGCTCGCGCATCGTACCCCGCGCCCAGCACGCGAGCGACCAAACCGTAACTCATCACTCGACCAGCAGGAATTCGCATAACGAGTTCGTAAGCGCGGTTGCGAAAACTTTCGTCGTCGCGCGGACGATTCGGCGCGGCGTTGCTGATGATTCGTTTGTCGGGTTTATTCGACATGAGTTTGTTCATGAGTAGCCGGTCGCTACCGCTCCCGGTTCCGTACCGAAATGAGTAGCCGGTCGCTACCGCTCCCGGTTCCGTACCGAAAATCATTGTTTGAAAGCGACGATTCGCAATCGCCGGTAATCAGCGAACCAAGTACCGTCGCGGAACAGTCGTTCACGCAGAGCAGTTTTGACTTCGGCAAAAATCGCTTGTTGTTCTTCGTCGCTGTACCCAGCCAGCAATTCGCGGCGAAACATCCTGATCCAGTTTGCCAGACCTTCTTCGCC
>JAEUQP010000087.1 GCA_016789645.1 Acidobacteriota bacterium
GTGTGTTGCCAAAGTGAGAGCCGACAGGTTTTGCATGCTCACAAACCATTTATCGTTGACCTGGAAACCCGATCCATTGGGCTTGAAAGAGTTTCAAAGTCGTTTTGTTCAAAGTTGAATTGGATTGAGCGTCAGCCGAAAGTGCCGACACCGCGACAAATACTACTCAATTTGATTTTTCAGGCAAGCTTTTTGTGGATTTAACGCAAAGCTTTTGCCAATCGCTTGATGCCTTCGGAAATTCGCCGTTCGCTCAACCCGCCGTATCCGAAAACGAATTCGCCTGATCGGGCTTCGTGCAGGTAATAAATTTTAGCGCTCAACAACCCAACGCCGACTTCCGCCGCGCGTAAAACAACCTCTTCATCGCTGAAATTCGTTTGCAATCGCGCCATCAAATGCAGACCGGCATTTTCGCCCAGCACTTCGACACGGTCTTCAAAATGCAGTGTCAGCGCGCGAATCAACGCGTGCCGCCGTTTGTCGTAGAGGGTTCGCGTTCGCCGCAGATGACGTTCCAGGTGCCCTTCATTGAGAAAATCGGCCAGCGCCAGTTGTTCCAGCGTAGGAGTTTGCCGATCAGCAATCCAACGCGCGCGGGTGAACACGCGCACCAACGATTCCGGGACGACCATATACCCGATGCGCAACGACGGAAACAACACTTTGGAAAACGTGCCGACGTAAATCACGTTATTGCCATCGGACAAACCTTGCAACGCCGGAATCGGACGGCTGCCAAACCGGAACTCGCTGTCGTAATCGTCTTCGATGATAACTGCGCCACGCCGTTCCGCCCATTTCAGCAATTCCAGCCTCCGCTGCAACGGCAACATCGCTCCGGTCGGAAATTGGTGCGAAGGCGTAACGTAAACGAGCTTTGCCTGGGCGGCGGCTTTTGAGTCCAAAGTTTCGACAACGATGCCGTTTTCATCCACAGGAATCGGAGCGAGTTTGGCTCCTTGCGCCCAAAAAGCCCGGCGTGCGCCCAGATAGCCCGGATTTTCGACCGCCACGGTGTCGCCGCGTTCAATCAGAAGTTTCGTGACCAGATCAATCGCCTGCTGAGACCCATTGATAATGATGATTTGATCCACCGAACAACGAACCGCGCGCGAACGTCCCAGATAACTGCAAATGGCTGCGCGCAATTGCGGATCGCCTCGCATTTCGGGCGCGTAATCCAGCAACCGCTCGCTGGCCGTTCGGCAATGGCGCAACAACAATCGCCGCCATTCCGCGATGGGAAATTCCTCCAACGCCGGTCGCCCGGTTCTGAAACTGATTGGCAAATCGGGATCAATGCCTTCCAGCGGTTTGGAATCGTCCAGATATTCCCCGTAAGCAGACAACTTGATTCCGCAAGACTTTGAACCGTTGAGCGCAAAACTTTCTGTTTGGGGTTGGTTGACCGGAACGCTTCGCAACAGATCATCCGGCAACTGGCCGCAAACGCGTGTGCCAGAACCGATGACGGCTTCCAGATACCCTTCGGCGATGAGTTGTTCGTACCCCAGCGTCACCGTCGCGCGAGACACCCCCAGCGAATTGGCCAATGCACGGGTCGAAGGCAACCGTTCGCCCGGTTTCAACCGACACGAAAGGATTGCGCGCCGCAACTCTTCGTACAGTTGCCGATGCAACGGTTCGGATAACCGATTGTCCAGTGTAATTGCTAGCTCCATAAGTGGACTGGTATCTCAACATAAAATTGGCTCTTGGACAAGTCCACTTTTCCACGTATTTTGCCCACCGTCATGGAGCAATTTGCGAAAACCCCAAAAACGACTCTCAAACGATTGCCGCAGCGCGGCGAATTCGACCGCGAAGCCGTGTACAAGATTCTGGACGAAGCTCTGGTTTGCCACGTCGGATTCGTTGTTGACGGTCAGCCGTTCGTCATTCCGACCAGTTATGGTCGCGTCGGTGACACGCTGTACATCCACGGTTCAGCGGCCAGCCGCATGATGCGCAGTTTGAGCGGCAAAATTCCGGTCTGCATCACCGTCACGCTGCTTGACGGATTGGTGCTGGCGCGGTCGGCATTTCATCACTCGGTCAATTACCGCTCAGTGGTCGTCTTTGGTCAGGCCGAACTGGTCGAAGACGAACTGGAAAAGATGTCCGCGTTGGCGGCGCTCACTGAGCACATCGTTCCTGGGCGATGGGCGGAAGTCCGCTCACCGAACGCCCAGGAACTGAAAGCGACAACCGTGTTGGCGGTTCCGCTGGAAGAAGTTTCTGCCAAAGTCCGCACGGGCGATCCGAAAGACGACGATGAAGACATGGCGATTCCGGTTTGGGCCGGGCAATTGCCGCTGACGCTGACCCCAGGTTCTCCGATCAACGACTCGCTGCTGGCGCCCGGCATCGAATTGCCAGATTACGTTCGCAACTATCAACGTAGCTGAATCAACACAGGGACGATGCTCAAATTCATTGTAGAGGTTTACAAACGCGGCGATTGGACGACGGAACAGTTCCGCGAATACTTCCAAAAAACGCACGGCGGAATGGTCCAACGGCTACCCGGCTTGCGGCGGTACGTGCAAAACTTCGTCACCGCCGACCCAAACCGGCAACATCCCTGTGGGGATGTCGTCAGCGAGTTTTACTTCGACAGTTGGGAAGCGATGGAAGCAACGTGGGCGTCACCGGAAGGCAAAGCGACGACGGAAGATTTGGTCGTCTGTGCCGATCTGGGACGAACGACCTGGTCGGTGTCGAAGAACTAACCGCGATTTTGTCCCGGTTCTGCAAGGAACCGCGAGCATCGGAGTTTTATTGTGTTGATGTTGGACGATCAGACGCGCGCGCAATTGTGGCCACGCGTCGTAGAAACCATTGAAACGTATCTGACCCAAATTGAAACCGCGCGCGTTGCGCCAGTGCTCGAAGTCGAAAAGATACGTTCGACGCTGGCGAAATGCGATTTTGCGCAGCCGATGAATGCGCTCGACGCCGTGGAATTTGTCAGCGCGCAATTGTGGCAGCATCTGGTTCACAACGGCCATCCGAACTATTTCGGACTGTTCAATCCGGCGACGACAACAATGAGCATTGTCGCCGATGCGCTGGTTGCGGCGTTCAATCCGCAACTTGCCGCGTGGAGCCATAGCCCGTTTCCGGTCGAAGTCGAAAACCATCTGGTGCGAGCGTTTGGCGAACGGTTTGGTTACGACCCGGCGAAAACCGATGGCACGTTTTGTTCAGGCGGTTCCGAAGCCAATCACACGGCGTTGTTGACTGCGCTGACCCATGCCTTTCCCGATTTCAACGAATTCGGCACGCGGGCGTTGCCTGCGCAACCGGTCTTTTACATTTCCTCGCAAGGCCATCATTCCTTCCTGAAAGCCGCCAAAATGAGCGGATTGGGAACCGCCGCCGTT
>JAEUQP010000091.1 GCA_016789645.1 Acidobacteriota bacterium
GTCACCAAGCTCGATTTGCAAACGGCCAAGCGTTTCAATCGTGTAAGGCCGCTGCGGAGCTTCCAGTTCGATGCTGGAAACAAACATTTGCGGCTGGTCGGCGGTTGCCAGCGCCAGCATCGCCAGCCGATGAAACGGCGATGAAATTTGCTGGCTGCGTTTGTGCGGCGGAACAAATGCAGGAACGAAGAGCATTCGGTCCATTGCAAAGGCTTTCAGAATTGCGTCGGCCACTCTTAAGTGACCGTCATGGATCGGATCGAACGTACCGCCATAAACTGCTATTCGTTGCCGCAATCGTTCCTCACTCGGCATTGGCAAAAGACAAATTGGAAATCTGCGTTGCCTCTTCTTCTTCGCGTTTGAAATCGTCCAAACGTTTTTCAACCAACCGCAATAATTCTTTCAATCCTTTTCCCGAAGCAGCCGAAATCGAATGAAACTCCAAATTCCGAGCACGACAATACCGTTCAAGCTCTTTCAAGCGGTCTTCATCATCGAGCGCATCGAGCTTGGTGGCCACGACGATTTTCGGCTTGGCAGCGACTTCGCGGCTGTAAGCTTCCAATTCGTGGCTGACGGTTTCGTAATCGGCAATGGGATCTTTGGAAAGGCCGGACACATCCACCAGATGCAACAACAACTTGGTTCGCTCGACGTGCCGTAAAAATCGGTCGCCTAGCCCTGCACCGGTGTGAGCGCCTTCAATCAATCCGGGAATATCAGCAACAACGAGAGTTTTGTAATCTCCCAAGTCAACGACGCCGAGGTTCGGTTCCAGCGTCGTGAACGGATAATCCGCGATCTTGGGTCGCGCGGCTGAGATTCTGGAGATCAGAGTGGATTTGCCAGCATTCGGCAATCCGACCAATCCAACATCCGCAATGAGCTTGAGTTCAAGAACCAGCCAGCGTTCTTCCCCTGGCTTGCCTTCTTCGTGATAGCGCGGGGCGCGGTTGGTAGGCGTGGCGAATTGCGCGTTTCCGCGACCACCCCGCCCTCCCGAAGCCACTAACATGCGTTCGCCCGGCGAAGTAAAGTCATGAATGATTTCTCCGGTCAGCTCATCGGTAACCAATGTGCCAACCGGAACCTTCAAAACAATGTCTTCGGCATTCGCGCCGTGCCGTTTACTACCTTCGCCGTGCCTGCCACGTCCTGCGGTATGTTCAGGATTGTACCGAAAGTGCAGCAGCGTGTTCATTCCTTCCGTGGATTCGATGTAAATCGAACCCCCTCTGCCGCCATCTCCGCCGGAAGGGCCGCCGCGCGGCACGAACTTTTCGCGGCGGAACGCCATACATCCGTTGCCGCCGTTGCCGCCTCGCACGTGAATTCTCGCGCGGTCTATAAGCATCAGTTTCCAGGTTCCAGTTTCCAGTTTCCAGTTCGGGTTGAAAACCGGTTATGGACAACTACTCCGCCGGATACACGCTGATGAAGCGTCCTTTTCGGCCTTTATCCTCAAACTTGACGACGCCAGTGATGGTCGCAAACAACGTGTCATCGCTGCCGATGCCAACGTTCGTGCCGGGTTTGAATCGGGTTCCGCGTTGGCGAACCAGAATCGAGCCACCAGAAACCAGTTGGCCACCGAAGCGTTTGACGCCCAATCGCTGGGCGTTGGAATCGCGGCCGTTTCGTGAACTACCTACACCTTTTTTGTGTGCCATGTTTCAAAACTCCTTCTTGATGCGATTAAGCCACTGATTCGATTTTGACTGCAGTGAATCCCTGGCGATGACCTTTGGTCTTTTTGAAGTGTTTGCGGCGCTTGAATTTGAAGACAATGATTTTCGGCGCGCGCCCATGTTTGACAACCGTTCCTGTCACGCTGGCTCCGGCAACCGTAGGGTTGCCAATGCGAACGCCATTGTCGTCACCAGCCGTCAGGACTTCAAATTCCACTGAATCGCCTTCATTTTTATCGGCGATGGATGGAACCCGGACAACGTCTCCCGGACTGACGCGGAACTGTTTTCCGCCGGAGCGGATAATTGCGTATGCCACTGATGTAATTCCTCCGATGATTCGTCTGATGGAAAGTCGGGGATTATAGGAGCCGATTCCAAAAAGTTCAACCGCCAGAAATTCCCTGTTGGATCAATATGAAAAATCGAGGTGAAAAAATTTCAGGAATCATTTTTTAAGACGGAATAATTCCTGCGCTCAAAATCATTCATCTGGTGGACGCCGACCAATCTAAGCTGGTCGGTCGGCGAGTGAAACGCATAAATATTGAAAGATCAGGATTTTGATCCGAAACAGCGCGCACAACACGCAGCAACAATTGGAGACTTTTGAGGCGCAAGCTCTCGGTTTTACCGACCAGCTTTTTCGCGTCGCGCTTCGGCTTTGTCGAGACAGAGCAAAAGCCGAAGACCTTGTCCAGGAAACTTATTTGCAAGCCTGGCGGTCATTTCACAGATTTGAGCCAGGCACGAATCTTCGTGCCTGGCTCTACAAAATCATGTTCAACGTTCATTACAGCAACCAGCGAAAAGACCGGCTTCATTTGGTTCCTGTGGAAGAAACCATCGCTGAAACAATGGCTTACGATCCGCCAACACCTCAACGGCTGACGGAAAAAGAAGTGCTGGTGGCGTTGGAACGTTTACCGCGCGATTTTCAGATTCCGATTGTGCTTTCCGACGTGGAAGAGCTTTCGTATCGGGAAATCGCCGACGTAATGGAAATTCCGATTGGCACGGTGATGTCCCGATTGCATCGCGGAAGAAAAATTTTGCGAACGGAACTGGTCAATTATGCCCGCGAATCCGGCTACAAGATTTCAAGTTTGGGAGAATGAGGGAGAATTTTCGTTTTTTGATTCACGCAGAGGGATTTGAGCCAATAAGCGAAGACGCATCAAGTTTTTATGGAATGCCGAAATTTCAAAGAGTTACTCGATTCATATCTTTGCCAGGAGCTGGCGATCGAGACTAATCATCAATTGCTCAACCATGCGGAGCATTGCCCGCCTTGCCGCGCAGAGATGGCTTCGCGGCGCAACCTGCGCGAATCCCTGCGCCGCGCTTGTTCACAGGATCGGATGAGCGATGAAGCCTGCGAACGGTTGCGAGCCAGACTTCGCACAGAAGCCGCTGCTTCCCGCTCAAAACGCCAGCCCAATCAATGGCTGAATCTTTTTGAGTTTCGTTTTGCGATACCAATGGCGGCGACCATCGCAATTCTGATTCTGGCGATCGTTGGAGTTTCGTCCTATTTGCGAACTAAAAATCCTTCGGTTGATTCATCTGATTCTTTGGCACTCAGTGAAGCGTTGGTGAATGAAGCTGCCAGCGATCACAACAAATGTGCCTCAAAATTCCTTTTGGCCACCAAAACGGCGGCAATGCCTGACACGGTCGAACCGGATTATGTCGGATTGGAAAAAGTCGCCGCTGTCGGAGCCGAAGGGTTGCGATTGCATGCGGCTCACGTCTGTGCGCCGGATGGCAGACGTTTTGCTCATCTGGTGTATACGCGCGACAAGGCATTGATTTCCCTGCTCGTCACCAATCGTGACGAACGCGCCTTGAAGGTCGGCAATCTACCTTCTGCCAATGACAATCTGGAAGGATTCCAGGAAACAAACCGCGAACATTTATCTCTGGGGGCTTTTCAGACTGCCAAACACATCATTCTGGTCGTGTCGGATTTGCCCAAACCAGAAAATAACCAATTGGCGTTAACGCTGGCCTTACCGGTCGTCAAGCATTTTCGCCAGAAGGATGGGCAATCCATTGCCGGTTTGCCTGATTTTCTTTTCCGGAACGACGACACGATTCTAATCACGCAACTGAAAAAAGAAGGAGGATGGAGATGATTACTGCCAGCAATCTGGCGCTGGATTTGAACAAGGTCGAACAATCATCGCCGGCAGGATTTCCAGGCTTGCTCAACTTGCCCCACATCGAAAAGACGTTTTGGCGAGGGATGACAATTTATTCGCTGGAAGACCCCGCCAATCACCTTTTCGTCATTTTGAAAGGTCGGGTCAAAGTAGTGCGCTCTTCCCCGGACGGCCAGCAAAAAATTGTCTCCATTCGCTATCGTGACGACTTGCTTGGCGAATTGGCGCTAACAGGCAATTCTGCTCGCCGTATGGACGAGGCAATTGCGCTCGACACGACTCGCGTGGCGATGATTCGTGTCAGCGATTTCTGGAATGCTGCCCGGCGCGATTCGGCGTTGATGCAAAACGCCATGCAATATCTGGCCAGTCAGTTGGCAGGAGCTTATCAGCAGATCGAATCGTTGGTGTTTGAAAACAATCACCGCCGACTCGCTCAAGCCCTGCTTGATTTGTCCGGTGAAGCCGCCCGGGCGGGCGAATCCAACATCCGTCTGACGCATGAAGAATTGGCGCAGTTGATTGGCTCAACCAGAGAAGTCGTAACCGGAATGATGATTGAATTCCGCCAAAGCGGCCTAATTGATTACAAACGTGGGGATATTCGACCCAATTTGGCAAGACTCAAACGGTTTTTGGATGAAAACACCCCACTGCCGCAGCCCCCTTATCCAGTTTGAAAAGATTGCCGCCAGTTTCCTACAAAAAAAAGTCGCCAGCGCTTTCCCGAGGGAAATTCTCTGGCGGCTTTTTTTTCGGTCAATTTGAAGTGGCAATTGTCGCAGACTTTTATCCTTGATTGCCCCTATCTCTCGCGCTACAATTCATTTCTGGTTAGCAAGCCGATAACTTGTTACCCTCAAAACGTTGAATCCGAGCATTGATCAAAACCTTCAAAAATTCGGAAATGGTTCTTTAATTCATTCTTTTCGTCTAAAGATTTAGACGCTTCCTATTTTTTGAGCGACCCCGTGAACATTCTGGCGCCTTTGCTGATAAAGCTGACACAGACAAAAAAGAAAATCCGGCCAGCCTCCCAGTGCTCGATTGCAGAAAACCATAAGCCCCCACTGTTGATCAGACATCCTGAACCGTTCTCAATCAGGCTGAGCAACAAGTTTTTTATTGGCTTTATAATTAATGCCCCTAACCTAATCTGTGGGAGTTGAGGATATGAAAGTCATCTGTCCAAAATGCCAATTCGAGAATCAGGCTGATTCATCGCGTGTTGTTTGTGCGCGCTGCGCGACAATTATCGAAGTCAAACAAGACCTGGGCACAGGCCCGGAAGGAAATGGGAAACGCCAAACAGCGCGCTTGCCGTTTGTGGGAAACGTCGGCAACAGCCAGCCATTGAATAATCCGCTGCCCAATCCCCCAGCCAATGCCGGACGTGATGTGTACGCCACGCGAATTGGCGATGATTTCGATGATGTATTGGATATTCCGCGTCAGACCCAACCCACGTATCAGGCTGGGCAGATGAATCAACCGAGCAATGAACCGACAACAGCATTTGAGGACGTGTTCGCCATGCCGAATTACGATTCTCCGCCAAGCTACGATTTGCCACCTCAACCGGAACGAAAACCGACGGCTCCGATGGAAGGTTTCCCGACCGGGCCCAACCGCCAACGCGCAACTCAAGATTACGACGAATCGCCCGAACCGGAATTCATGGGTTGGCCGGTCTTGCCGGAAAATGCCGATTACGAACCCGATCAGTCTGGCACCATGGCCTCCAACCGCGGCGCATTGCTGATTCGCATTGGTCTGGGAGTTTTGGTCTTCGGATTGTTGAGTGTTGCCGCGTATTTCCTGCTCGGCGATAAAATTGCCAAACGCCAGGCGGAGTTCAATGACCGTGTCGCCAGCGGCAACACAGAAACCAGTGCGAGTTCAACGTATCCGCCTGCGACAGTGCCCAGCATTGAAAGCAAACCGCCCGCAGCGTCTCCATCAACCGAACCTGTAAAACCGCAAGATCAGGCTCCTGCTGTTTCCAACAACGCCAAACCGATTGAAATCCAACCGGCAACCGGCAAAACCGGTCACTCGCCGTCGCCCAAACCAGCTCCCCAAACAGAACAATCTGTGGCGGCAACGCCCAACAACGGCAGCTTGACGATTCAGGTGGCTTCTTTCAACGATCAGGCACAAGCCAATGAACGTGTAAATTCGTTGCGCTCCAAGGGAGTAGAGGCGCGCGCAGTCAGAGTCGAAATTCCCAACAAGGGAACCTGGTATCGAGTGCAGATCGGCGGGTTCAAATCGCGTGAAGAAGCCAGCGGATACGCTAATCAACTGAGGTCGAAAGGCATTTTGCAGGATTTCATCATCACAACTGTGGGGAAATAACGGGGTGAGTCTGGCGAATCAGTTCACCAGCAATTTTTTAGCAGCGGGAAGAGTGGCGCATTGAAAACAGAGATCATAGGTCTACAAAACCAGCGATCCGCTCAGCAACTCCGTGATGGCGCGGGTGGGCAAAATGCATCCAGTCGCCAAAAAGACGCGGAAAAGGCGCAACTTTATTCAAAAATCGTCGAACGCTTCGCCATTCTGTTCGACAATCCGTCCGCACGACTTCGTTTTCTCAACAACACGCTGGCCAAACAGCAGGCACACCAGAACCAACTGCGGCAATCGCTCCAACGGGTTCGCTTTCTTGAGAAAACTCCGCTTTATGACTGGCTCATCGAAGCGCGGTTTTACGCCACTGTCATCGAAGAACTGAAAGCGATTGCACCCACTTTGTCTCCGCAAAACCAGCGAAAAATCGAAGCGCTGCAACTTCCCTTTTCGGCACGTGTGTTCAACTTTCTGAACCAAACGCGTCAAGTTGCTTATGCGCTGGCCATTTTAGTCGCGGCAGTAACCTTGTTTGGCCTATATTCACTGGTGAGCTGGTCGGCGCACGGCGTGAACTCGTACTTGGCGACAAAATACAAAAATGGAAAAGCGCCGATCATCGTCGCCCAAGCTGGACAAACGCCTTCTGACTTGACCGCCACCACGGTCAAGTACCTTCCTGGCTTTCAGGCTGAAAACGTCTGGCTGGTCGAACGCACCAGCGAATTTGAACGCTTCAGCAACGGCTGCCGGATTTTGACCGCATACCAAACTGACAATCATCCGCGCGCTTATTACCTGATTCCACGCGGCGCCGATACCGAAGGCACGGAGTTGCGTCACGACATCGTCGGAATTGTCTATCACACCTCTGAAAGCGATATCGTTCAATTTACTCCTGACAACAACGAAGCAATTCAGAAACGCTCCAAAGGGCTGCTCAGCTACATCCAGGAAATTAAGGCCTACAATTATTTGATTGACCGTTATGGAGAAATTTACCGGGTCGTGCGCGATGACCATGCAGCGCATCACGCTGGGCATTCCATCTGGGCGGACGGCAAATACAACTACGCCGGCCTGAACGAAAGCTTTCTGGGAGTCTGTTTTGAATCAACCGTCAAAGGGGGAACGCTCCAGGAAACCTTGACCGAAGCGCAAATCGTTGCTGGACGCGCCCTGACAAACGTGCTTCGCAGCAAATACAACATTGACGACGTAAATTGCACGACGCACGGACTGGTGTCCGTCAACCCGGACAAGATGTTGATCGCGTATCACCACGACTGGGTTCGCAATTTCCCGTTTGAAGCCATGGGCTTGTCAGATAAATATCAGGTTCCCCCGCCCAACATGACTGATTACGGATTCACCTACGACGAAGAAATTCTCGAAAAGCTGGAACGCACGCTCTGGCCGGGAGCAATCGCTGCCGAAACCGAGTTCAATGAAAAATTGGCCAAATCGAAGTCCAATGAAGATGTGTTTCGGCGAAAATTGCGTGATCGGTATCTGGCTCAACTGGAAAAAGCCCGCAAATTACGATTGGATGCAAACGGCAAATCCGTTCTTGCATCACAGTCACCTGGTTCGGCGGATTCTGCCGAAACCGGCAACCACAATTGAAAACCTATCTGGCAGGCTCTCATCCGCTTGCCAATCATCTTTAACGGCCACGAATTGACCTGACCCACTCACCGTTCACTTATGGCTTGCGTGGGTTGAGATCGTTCGTGGTTCTTGATTTCAAGAGGCCATCACTGGCTGTTTCTGGCAATAATCACACAAAAAACTTAGTTTCGGAGGAAAAATGGCTGAAGAGAAAAAAGACCATACGGGTGAATCTGCTGAGGGTGATGTCACAGCATTGGGATTGGACGTGGGCACCAGCCGCATCGTCATGGCCGGCGGCGCAAGCGGCCACAAAGCGCAAACGCAACTCAACGCATTTGTCGGAGTCCCCTACTCCAAAATGACCGAAGCCATCCTGCAACAAAACAAGATGGTCTATCACCGCAACGGCAAAGAACTCTACGTATTCGGCACGGATTCAGAGCGGTTCGCCAGCTTTTTCAATGCTGTTCCGCGTCGTCCGATGCAACACGGCGTGCTGAATCCGCAAGAACCGATGGGACAGCAAATCATCCAGGCGATCATCGAATCCATCGTGCCGCGCGCCAAGAAAAACGAACTGCTTTGTTTCAGCGTGCCCGGCAAAGGCGAAGGCGCGGACACCAATCTGGTGTATCACGAAGCAATTTTGAAAAACTTCCTGCAATCGCTGGGATACGAAGCCAAAGCCATTAACGAAGGCCTGGCCGTTGTTTTCGCCGAATTACAGAACGAAAACTTCACAGGCATCGGCATCAGTTGCGGCGGCGGCATGTGCAACGTCTGCGTCGCGTTTTTGTCCGTTCCCATGCTGACGTTCAGCATTCCGATTGCCGGCGATTACATTGATTCCAGCGTCGCGTCAGTCGTTGACGAAACCGTCACGCGGGTTCGCCTGATCAAGGAAGAATCGCTTGATCTGTCGCGCCAGCCGAAAGACAAAGTCACCAGCGCGCTGCACATTTACTACGAAGAAGTCATCAATTCGCTGGTCAGCAAATTGCGCGACGAATTCGAAAATTCGCGTCAATTGCCAAAACTGGATCGCCCGATGCCCATCGTGCTTTCTGGCGGTACCGCGCGTCCGCGAGGCTTCCTGCAAAAGTTCGAAGCGGCGGTCAAATCCGGCGGCTTCCCCTTCCAGATTTCCGACGTGCGCATGGCCAGCGACCCGATGACCGCCACCGCGCGCGGCTGTTACATTGCGGCGATGTCGGAAATTCGCTAACTGGAGCGAAGGCGTCCTCGCCTGCTGAATAAGAAGCCGCAAAGCTTCCTTTTTCGGTCGAACAATTAAAGGGCAAAGTTGGTTTTACTGGCTTTGTCCTTTTTCTCATTCCAAGAGGCTCACCAAAATGAACGTCCCTCCACCATATCGCGATGTCACCGTTGGCGCATTGCTGACGCGACTGGCTGAATCCATTCCTGACAATGAAGCTCTGGTTTATGCCGATCGCAATTTGCGCTTCACCTTCGCCGAACTCGAAGCCGAAGCGCGGTTGATTGCGCGCGGCTTGATGGCCATTGGCGTTGAGCGTGGTGAGCGCGTGGCGCTGTGGGCGACCAACGTTCCCGAATGGGTGGTGCTGCAATTCGCACTGGCCAAGATCGGAGCGATTCTGGTGACGGTCAATACCAGCTTGCGCGCTCATGAAATGGAGTATCTGCTGCAGCAAAGCGAAGCGGGAACAGTCATCACCATCAGCGGATTCAAGGATGTGAATTACGTCAACGTGCTGCGCGAAATTGGCGCAGTGGGCGGTGACAGGCTGCCCAACCTGAAGCGATCCATCTTCATTCCTCGCGGCGAAGAAACCTGCCCGGAAGACTTTATGCCTTACGCCGCCTTGCGCGACAGAGCCGCCGAAGTTACAGAAGCCGAACTCGATGCGCGAGAAAGTCAGGTTGGTTTAGATGATGTCATCAACATGCAATACACCTCCGGCACGACGGGTTTTCCGAAAGGAGTCATGCTCAGCAGCCGCAACATCGTCAATAATGCTTATTGGATGGCTCAGGGTTTGGGTTATTCCCCCCTAGATCGGCTGTGTTTGTGCGTGCCGCTGTTTCACTGCTTCGGCTGCGTCATCGGCGTGCTCGGTGCATACACCCACGGAGCTTGTCTTTGCCCGATTGAATTCTTTGAAGCGCGCAAAGTTCTGGAAACTGTCGAAGCCGAGCGCTGCACTTCGCTGTACGGCGTGCCGACAATGTTCCTGGCGGAAATGGAAGACCGGGAATTTTCACGCTTCAATCTGTCGAGCCTCAGGACTGGTGTAATGGCTGGCGCGCTGTGCCCCGAAGCTTTGATGAAACGCGCCATTGCCGAAATGAACTTGCGCGAAATCACGATCATTTACGGCCTGACCGAAGCCTCGCCCGGCATCACGCAAACTCGCCGCGACGACACGCTGGAACATCGCACGCAAACCGTCGGCGAAGTTTTGCCTGAAATGGAAGTGAAGATCATTGATCCGGCTTCGGGCGCAACGCTCGGCGCGAATCAACATGGCGAATTATGCGTTCGTGGGTACAACGTCATGCGCGGCTATTACAACAATCCCGAAGCGACGGCCAAAGCGATTGATGCCGACGGATGGCTGCGAACCGGCGATCAGGCAACGATGGATGAAGCAGGTTATGTGCGCATCACGGGCCGCATTAAAGACCTCATCATTCGCGGAGGCGAAAACATCTCACCCAAAGAAATCGAAGATCATCTGCGCCAGCATCCGGCGGTTTCGGATGTGTATGTATACGCCATCAAAAGTGAATTTTTCGGCGAAGAAGTTGGTGCGGCGGTGAAGTTAAAAGCAGGCGAGTCAGCAACGGAAGAAGAATTGAAAACTTTCTGCCAAGGCCAACTTGCGCGCTTCAAGATTCCGCGTTACTGGCGCTTCGTCACGGACTTTCCGATGACGGCTTCCGGCAAGATTCAAAAGTTCAAGCTGCGTGAAGCCCACGAAGAAGAACTCAGCCTGTAGCGACAATTTGATTCATCCACAAAGAGCACGAAGATTCACGAAGAAAATCAATCTTTGTGTTCCTTCGTGCTCTTCGTGGACAGGTTTTTGAGGAACAAAGAAATGACGATCACACGAGATCAATTCCGGTACTGGAAAACCATCGAAGTCCGATGGGGCGATATGGATGCCCAAGGCCACGTCAACAACACGGTGTATTTCGTCTACTGCGAATCCGCGCGTGTTGAGTTGTTGCGGAAGATTGGCTACAAAGGCAAACAGGCAGGGCTGGCCGAAGGTCCGTCGCTGGTTCACGCCTCCTGCGATTTCAAACGGCAGGTGATTTATCCGGCGAAACTCGATGTCGGTTTGCGCGTCGAACGCATCAGCCAACGCAGCTTCAAGATGGTCTACGGCATTTTCTTTCACGGAACCGACGACGTGTCGGCCATCGCCACCAGCGTCAACGCCTGGGCCAATTACGCCGAGGGCCGCTCGGTCGAATTGCCCGAAGACATTCGCGCGGCATTGGCTGAATATCAATGAACGGTGTCAATGAAAACTGAAAATTGATCCAAAGTGAAATTTGAAAAGCGAATACCGATTCTATGAATGTCGGTTGGAGATTTACGGCGGAAAAAAGATGTATCAAACAGAAAAAGCGGATTAAAGCAAAATTTTATGAAATAGATGTCCACCAGATTCTCCCTGCCTTGACACTCCTAATCCCATTACGTATTCTTCGCGTTCGCTTTTTTCACGATGAAACACGGAGAACATCTATGTCTACTTATTTTCCAAGTGGCAAAGGATTGGAGCAACATCGAAATTGGCATGTGATTGATGCCAATGGGATGACCGTCGGTCGTCTGGCCAGCGAAGTCGCCAGATTGTTGATGGGCAAACACAAACCGACGTATACCCCTTTCCTGGATATGGGCGATCACGTGATCGTCATTAATGCCGCAAAAGTTGTTTTCAAGGGCAACAAAACCGAAGACAAAATTTACCGACATCACACCGGCTGGCCGGGTGGGTTGAAAGAAGTGAAGGCGAAAGACCTGCTGGCACAAAAGCCTGTTCGTCTGGTCGAGTTGGCTATCAAAGGCATGTTGCCGAAAACCAAACTCGGTCGCGCGATGGGCGGCAAGCTGAAGGTTTATGCCGGAGCGGAACATCCGCACGGCGCACAAAAGCCTGCTTCGCTCACTCTTTCAGCCAAGTAATGTCAATCACCAACCTGCCTGCTCTTCATAATCACTCTCACGGAATCGAAGATGCTGGCAATCAACAATTCAGGAGCGATTCGAACAGTGGCTGAGATTCAGTATTACGGAACTGGTCGTCGTAAAAGTGCAACTGCACGAGTTTATTTGCGACCGGGAACCGGCAACTTCAAAGTCAATCGCACTTCGATTGATACTTACTTCAAGAACGAAACGCAGCGAATGATCATTCGCCAACCGCTGCAGTTGACTGATACGTTGAGCAAGTTCGATGTGTTGGTCAACGTCGCAGGCGGCGGAACGTCCGGTCAGGCGGGTGCAGTGCGTCACGGCATTGCTCGCGCGTTGATCGAATTCAATGCCGAACTTCGCAAAAAGCTCAAGAAAGCCGGGTTGCTGACGCGTGACCCGCGCGCCAAAGAGCGTAAGAAGTACGGTCAGAAGGGCGCACGCAAGCGTTTCCAGTTCTCGAAACGATAATCCGACGTGGTTGGAAGTTTGTGACCGGTGGTTGGTTTAGACGATCTGTCTTAATCAACCACCATCCGCGAATGACCAATCACCAATCCATTGCCTTCCCCATCGTTGGTTGCTGAAAGTGAGCAAACGGAAGTTTGAGGAAGGCGAGTACATAAACCAAACTCGTGGAGGTTTAATTGGCTACAGTTACGATGAAAGAGTTGCTCGAAGCCGGCGTGCATTTCGGGCATCAGGTTCGCCGCTGGAACCCGAAGATGAAAGAATACATCTTTGGTGAACGCAATGGCATTTACATTATTGACCTGCAGAAAACGCAGCGCATGTTCAAGGAAGCGATGCGGTTCATTTCCACACTGACCGGCGAAGGAACCAACAAAACCATTCTGTTCGTTGGCACGAAGCGGCAGGCTCAGGACGCCATCAAGGAAGAAGCGCTCCGTTGCAACCAGTTTTACATCAATCAGCGCTGGCTGGGCGGTTTGCTGACCAACTTCCAAACCATTCAGAAATCCATCAAACGCTACAAAGAGATCGAAGCGATGCAGGCCGATGGCCGCATTGAACAGTACGCAAAGAAAGAGCGTCTGGAAATCGAGCGTGAGCGCCAGGCTCTGGAAAAGAACTTTGCGGGCATCAAGGAAATGCGGCGATTGCCAGATGCCATCTTCATCATTGACACCAACAAGGAAGAAATCGCCGTCAAGGAAGCCAACAAACTGGCCATCCCGGTTGTCGCCATCGTTGACACCAACTGTTCACCCGAAGGCGTTGATTACATCATTCCCGGCAACGATGATGCCTTGCGCGCCGTGCGCTTGTTCGCCTCGCGCATTGCTGACGCCATTGTCGAAGGCCAACAACTGGCACAGCAGAAAGAAGCCGAGGAAGCCGCGACGGCAGCCGAACAGGCCAAAGCCGCCGGAGTCACGATTGACATTCAACAGCGTCAACAAAAAGACCGCGGAGAAAGAGGTGATCGCGGCGGTCGCGGACGAGATCGTGGCGGACGCGGTGAACGTGGTGGCCGTGGCAGAGGTGGCGACCGTGGCGACAGAGGCTCACGCCGGTCTCCTGCGCCGACTTCGGCCGGAACGCCTGATGCCGCTCCGGCGCTCAGTGCTCCGGTTGAAAGCCCGGCTGCTGAACCGGTCGTGGAAGCAACGGCTCCGCCCGCTCCTGAAATCAGCGTGGCTGCTGAAACAGCATAGGTCGAAATCAGATCAATTTTCGATTAGATCACGATGGCGCAGCCAACTTTTTCAAAGCGCGGCTGCGCCGTTTTTGTAAAGACAGTCAATCATCAATACGAATTCGAGGGATTTATGGCAGCAATTACGGCAGAAATGGTTAAAAATCTGCGCGAAAAAACCGGCGCAGGAATGATGGAATGCAAAAAGGCTCTGAATGAAGCCAACGGTAACGAAGAACAGGCGATTGAAGCTTTGCGAAAAGCAGGGCTGGCCAGCGCCAAAAAACGTGAAGGACGCATTGCCGCTGAAGGCGCAGTTGGTTCATACATTCACTTGGGTGGAAAGGTCGGCGTGCTGGTTGAGGTCAACTGCGAAACCGATTTCGTTGCGCGTTCGGACGATTTCCAGAACTTCATCAAGGACTTGGCGATGCACATCTGCGCGTCCGAGCCGCAGTTTGTCAGCAAGGAAGAAGTCTCCGCCGACGTGATCGAAAAAGAAAAGGAAATCGCTCGCGGGCAAGCATTGGCTGACCCGAAAAATGCGAACAAGCCTGAAAACATCATTGAAAAGATGATTCAGGGACGCATGGACAAGTTCTTCACCGAAGCCGTGCTGTTGGAACAGCCGTTTGTTAAAGACCAAGCCATCACGATCGGTGAACTGGTAACGAATCTAACGGCCAAGACCGGCGAAAAATGCACCATTCGACGCTTCACCCGTTACAAGATGGGCGAAGGGCTGGAAAAACGCTCAGACGATTTCGCCGCGGAAGTCGCCGCAATGACGAATTAAGGTTACAGTTGGCAGGTGATAGAAAACCTGTCACCTGCCAACTGATTCAACCACCAAATCATCGTGTCAGATTCACTCAATACAAAACCTGCTTATCGGCGCATTCTGCTCAAACTCAGCGGCGAAGCCTTAATGGGCGAAAACCGTTACGGCATTGATCCGAAAGTTGTCATTCGCATTGCGCAGGAAGTCAGAGACGTTCACGACCTGGGCGTAGAAATTGCACTGGTAGTCGGCGGCGGCAACATCTTTCGAGGCTTGAGCGCCAGCGCCATGGGCATTGACCGTGCGTCGGCGGATTACATGGGAATGCTGGCGACGGTGATGAACGCCATCGCCTTGCAGGACGGATTGGAGAAAGTCGGCGTGTTCACGCGCGTAGTTTCGGCTATCGAAATGCGCGAAGTTGCCGAACCATTCATTCGCCGTCGTGCGGTGCGGCATCTGGAAAAAGGCCGCGTGGTCATTTTCGCCGCCGGAACCGGCAATCCGTACTTCACCACGGATTCTGCAGCCGCGTTACGCGCCCTGGAAGTCAAAGCCGACGTGCTGATGAAAGCCACGGGCGTCGGGGGCATTTACACTGCCGATCCGCGCAAAGACCCGAACGCTGTCAAAATCGAAGAACTCAATTACATGCGCGTGCTGCAGGAAGAACTGGCCGTGATGGATGCTTCGGCAATTTCCCTTTGCAAAGACAATCGGCTGCCGATTCTGGTTTTCAACATGAACGAACCGGGCAACATCAAGCGAGCAGTGTTAGGTGAACGAATTGGCTCCATCATCAAACCCGATGACGAACCCGCTACCAGGTAATTACTTTCAGGACTTCAACGACGAGTGACGGCCCTTGGCCTTGTCACTCGTTTCTGTTTGATCGGAGGAAAAACCATGTCAATAGCAGAGATTATCAAAGACACAAAAACGCGAATGGACAAAGCCGTCGAAGATTTCAAACATAAATTGACGACCGTTCGCACCGGACGCGCTTCGGCCAGCATTCTCGAAGGAGTTACGGTGGAATATTACGGAACGCCCACACCGCTCAATCAGGTGGCAACGATCAACGTCCCGGAGGCTTCACTGATTACCGTGCAACCGTTCGACCCTTCTCTGGTCAACGAAATTGACAAAGCCATACGCTCTTCCGATTTGGGATTGAATCCATCCAATGACGGAAAACTCGTCCGCGTGCCGATTCCGCCGCTGACCGAAGAACGCCGTAAACAGATGGCCAAAGTCGCGCACGATATGGCGGAAGAACATCGAACAGCCGTTCGCAACGTTCGCCGCGACGCCAACGAAAAACTGAAAAAAGCGCTCAAGGACAAAACCATCTCCGAAGACGACGAACGGCGCAGCCTGGACGAAGTGCAAAAACTGACCGATCTGCATATCGGCAAAATCAGCGAACTCCTCGCTCACAAAGAAGCCGAAATCATGAAAGTCTGATGCGGCCCTGCATCCTCAACTTCCCAACCTTCTTCCAAAGAAAGACAGCCCGGATTTCCTTGTCAGGAAATCCGGGCCAAGTTTTTTGATCCTGCCTGCTAACCATTCCGGCGTTGATCAACGCCGGACGAAACAGTATCTGAAACGCTCGTCTTCGCCAGGAACAACCGGGTAACGCCCGTGACGTAAACGATGAAACCAACGACGGCCAGGGAAAAATTCACCATCACAAGGAGTTTGAGGATCGTCAATGCACTGTGTTGCAAGTTTTGGTTCATCGCGTTCAAGAGTTCGATTTCCATTATTCCTCCCGCGATGTGACCTGCGACAACGATTTTTGCTGCGCAATTTCCGAATCCAATTTCGGCTTTCTTTTTGAAAAGGCAAAATAGTCGGATTTCCCACCCACTAACTGTACTTCCCAGCGTAAGAACAAGGTTTTCGTTTTGGCGCGACTTCCGTGTCTGCGACCTGGTTTGGTTTGCAGAAAATGCAGCGTCGCCGTTTCAACAGAAGGGCTAAACGAAAACATCTTCTTGAGAGAAACATTCGCCGCATACTGTTGCCGTTCTGGCACCCCAAGTTCACGACGGATGCCGTTAACGTAGTTTTCGCAATTGCCAGCCGAATTCAGCTTGGCCGAATAATCGCTCAACCCCAGCACCGCGTGGCAAAGTTCGTGCAGGATCACAAATCCCAGATCAAAGGCTGCGATCGCCTCAGAATGGCCGTGCAAATGTTTGAAATCGTCAAAATCAATTTCAATCGGCGTGGCGATGATCTGCAGGTCAGTTCGCCAGTGCGAAGAATGCGTCTCGTAACCGCGCCGGGCAAACCCGATCTCCTGCGAACAATTGTGGCTTTGCAAAACGACGGCGTTCTTTCCGTCAATTGCTGCCAACACCAATTTCCGCGCCAACACCGATCCGCCGACAAAATCCTGCCGGTCATCAACCCGCAGAAATCCAGCGTCATCAAATCGCATCTGCACAAATCCGGTTTTGCGTCGCAATTGGTTTAGCACCAGATTCATTTCCTTCGCATTGAGCGCATGTTCGTCAAAACTGTTACGCACCCCCGGTTGGTAAATTTGCTGATGCTGTTGTGGATTGGTTACCGGTTGAACAGGTCTGCCTTCAGCTCCGATCAGGCACACAACGATTAGAGCCATACAAACCGTAACAATAAGAATAAATCGCAAGCTCACAGTCCCTCCTTCTTTAGTCGTGAGTCAGGCGCAAGGTTGTTTGTTTTGGTTCTGCAAATAGCGAAAGCCGACCTGCCTGAACAAGCACAGCGTCGGCTTTGCTGATTACAACGACGATTTATCGCCGAACCGCCTTGCGCTTGCTCTTTTGCAGCGTCAATTGCTGGACAGTTTTTTCCAGCGATTTCAGCCGCAAATCGAGATTGGTGTTTTGCTGCTGCAAAGTTGTGTTCTGTGCTTGCAGCGATTCATTTTCAGCTTTGAGCGTAGTCATCACGCTTTGCTGTTCCTGAACGGCTTTGATGACCACTGGAATCAACGTCGTGTAATTCATTCCCAACGGAGAGGACGGGTCTTCCGTCTGCACAACCGCTTCAGGAATCACTTCTTGTGTTTCCTGGGCGATAAAGCCGAGATGCTGCTGGCCGTTGTTGTCATCTTTCCACTGGAAGCTGACCGGACGCAGTTGCATCAACTCGTTCAGACCGTAGTGCAGATTGGTGATGCCTTTTTTCAGCCGAGCGTCCGAAGTTTGGATGGTCCCGTTCACGGCATACACTGCCGTCCAACGTCTGGCTGGCGTGCCAAGTCGGTACCCATCTGCCGTCGGAAAGGCATCACCTTCGAACCCGACTTTTCCGACAAAACGTCCAGCAAAACCGCTGTTGGCCCATCCCAGCACGCCAACGCCGTCATCCGTCTGTCCCAACACTCCCGCGTTATGAACGCTCAGGCCTATAACTGCGCCGCCAATTTCAGCAGTCGGTTGTTCGTCCAATACCTGCAGCCGGTAGGGTGCGTTGGTGTTAGTCGTGCCGATTCCGACATTTCCGCTTGGATTCACCGTGATTCCGCGCACGCCGCCTGCCCAGATAGAGGTGGGAGTATTGACGGAACCAAACAGCAACATTTCGCCGGGAGCAATGCCGGTTGCCGTGCCCGGAACGCCAACATAACCTTTGCCGGTTGTGCCGTGATAAAAATCCCAGCCAGCCGAAAAGCTGGTCGAGCTTGAAGATTGAGCGCGCGGCGGCAATACCTCCGACGCACTGGAAAGAATGTGCAGTTTGGACAGTGGGCTGGTGATTCCAACTCCGATGTTGCCATTCAATTCAGTCATCACCGAATTGCCCAGACTGTTTGAGGTGATGAATTTGGCAATTCGTCCAGCCGTAGCGCTTGCACTGGGAGTCAGTGCTGCGGCGCTTTCCGCTTTCAATTGCGCTTCGACATCATTCACAGAATCGCGCTCAATGTTGCGTTCGCGCGGAATAACGGCTCCGGCAATTACCGCGCCTTCGTTGCGAGCGACGGTCAAATCCGCGGCAATGTTGCTGTCGTTTTGGCTGGTCACCCACAACCGATCTGATCGGTTATCCCGTTCGTTGGCGCGATCCACGATGAAATGGCCACGGCGCACGCGCGCAGTTTCTGCATCCGCTTCTTTGATCGTCAGCGTGTAAGCATACAAACCGCTTTTGACTGCGTCGCCGTTGACGTGGCGAAACGCCCACGCCAGTTCCTGCTGCGTCATCACACCACTGTCGAAAACCAATTGGCCGGTTTGATCGAAAACCTGCAACTGCATTTCTGCGACAGCTTTTCGTGAAGTGAAGCGGACTTGTTCCTGCTGAATGAGAATTGTCAGGTCTTCCTCGGAAACTTTGGCACGTTGCGGCTCTTGTTGCTGATTGAGTCCGGGGGTCGCTTGTGCCATTGGCACAAAAAGTGAAACGCACAGAATCAGTGCCAGTATTTGTTTGATGGATTTCATTTGTCCTCCTAATCCTTTACTTGTTTGATTGTTGACTTCCCTGTCCCACTTACGGGCAGGTGTCGGTTCGGAGACAGAACTCATCGCGCAGTGCGATGTCCTGCCAGGTTGAAAATGGAAGCAGAAAAGAGAGCCGGCAGACATAGCTCCGCCGTTCCTGTCGAACTGAGCAATGAATCGGCTCAGTTCGACAGGTCATCGTTTTTCCTGCTCGCGAAAAAAGTGATGGGGGATCAGATTCGCGTGGCTGTCACTTCCAGGTATTCGGCGTTGATGCTGGTGGTGCCATCCGTGGCCTGATTGTGCTCGGTCCAAAGCTGATTGAGATCATGACGTAACGCGGCTTGCCCCGCTTCATCCAGCGCGGCAAATGCGCGATGCGTCGGGCCATACCACGCGCGAAAGTATTCGACGGCCTCCGGCGGCGACATCGGCAAATCCATGCGGAGCATTCGTCGCGTCAACTGCGGAGCAGCGAAATGATTTCGCAACCTTTCGCGCACCGTTTCTTCATCGCCCCATAACAGCGGCGAAGGCATCGGCGGAGGCGAAATGTGCCATCCGGTGACTTTGAACATCTGGCCGATAAACCCCGAGGGCGTCCAGTTCGCCATTGCCAAGCGTCCACCGGAACGGCACACGCGCGCCATTTCTTCGGCGACAAGTTTCGGTTGCGGAGCGAACATTGCCCCGAACATTGTCACCACTTCATCGAATGTGGCATCGCCATAAGGCAAGGCTTCGGCGTCGCCTTCATCAAACCGGATCTGAACCCCTTCTTCCTTTGCGCGTGCGCGCGCCGTTTCCAGCAGATTCGGCGCAATGTCCACGCCAGTCACAACGGCTCCGGCACGCGCTGCCGGAAACGACAGGTTGCCGGTTCCGCAAGCGATGTCCAGCAAATGAACACCCGGCGTCAGGTGCAACCGAGCGATGAATTCCGCGCCGCCGTTCCAAATGATTTCAGCGATCTTGTCGAAATCGCCTGACATCCAGGTCGTTTTCAGCTTGGCTTTCAAATTCACCATTTCGGTAACGGAAGTAGTTGCTGCGTTCATTGTTTGTTCTCCTTCAAGTTGATCTGGCAATTCGGGACAGTCACATAAACACGCCTTAGTTTTCGGCGCGGTAAAAGTAATATTCGGTTGTGTAAGGAACCTCGGCGATTTCATCCACGAACGTTCCGGGCGTGGCAGGAGCCAACCCGCCGACCGTATTCACTCGCTGGATATAAGTCACCCCGTGGAAAATGCCGGGGCTTTTGGTGGAAGCTCCTTTAAGCAGCAGCCAGGGAATCGCGGTCGGGTTGGGCGTACAGGAAGCCACCCGAAAGCCGAGCACTTTGCTGCCTGTGGAGCTTTCCCAAATGGGGCCGCCATGATGAATGCCCACCACGATCGGGCGGAATTTGGAAATCGCGAACAAATCCGCCCTGGGAGCGACAAATTCCCAACTATCGCCATCCCAACGGTAAATCTGCACTCCGCGCGCATACGTGCGAAACGCCACCGTATTTCCCTGGGGCACGTTGATGTTGTTGCAAGTCGGCGCTGGCAAATCCGGCTGAGAGTGCTCAGCGGTTTGCGCGAGCGTCACGGAAGCCAATCCCGCGACCAGCAGCAAGGCAATTGTGCCGATGGCACGTTTCAAGCTCGGAAGATAGACGTTGAACATAATTTTACTCCCTCCAGTAAATGGTTTTGTGTGTCGTGCCAACTGGTGACAATCGCACACATCTTCACCTGCTTCAGCTTTTGGCCTGCCCCCGCATTCCTCAAAACTGGGATTGCAAAGAATGTGTGCGATTGTCTCAACCGTTATGGTCTGTGAATCGAAGCCTGCAAATTCGCGCAGGTGTTGGGCGGGCATCCGCCGTTGAACTGACTGAGTTGTTGACTGAGCAGCGTCGGATCATTCAAGGCTGGTCCATGTGTGCGCGCAACCAGATGAATTTCTGCGCGTAATCCATTCAGCAATCCTTCAGCCGTACCAATGCCGGGAAACACGCCCGTCTTATCGCCAACTGCGCGAAATGCGCCAAACGTCGCCGCGCCATCCGCGCCGATGATTTTGCCTCCGGCGCTGGCAACCGACCCCTGCACCGACGGGTTGGACAAATCCGCAGGCGTGCAGGGACGCGTGGCGCAGTTGTGCGGGTTATTGAAAATCGCCCACCACAGTGTCACTGCGGTTCCCGGCGTCAATCCTGTGGTGTGCATGGTGGCAAATACGCTGTCGCGATCACGAACCAGAATGGAACCGGTGGCTGGCACAACCGTAAGATTGGAAAAATTCACGACGGGGCTGAACGTGATTCTCGGATTCGGATTCGGCTCCCACCAAAGATTCGCACTCTGCGCCTGCGCGTCCTGATCAGTTGGCTTCTGAGTTTCGTTGATGCTCTGACCGGACACCAACGACGCTGCAATCAAAGCGCACAACGCCAGCGCACTGCCGAACAAAGTCACACGGCGGAGCAAACTTTTCTGCGATATTTTCATAACTCCCTCCAATTGAGTTTTCGGTTTGAGAATGAACCGGTGCGCAGACAAAACAATCGCGCCCCAATTCGTCCCTGTTGTTGACGGCAGCGGTTATCGCTGCTCACCAACCCATGCGAAACCAAGGGAAGAAACTGCTAGTCGCAGAAAAGATTTTTTCTGAAGCATTTATCGTTGGAAAATTTACAGGAAGTCTTATTTCGATGATGAAGTGTGGCTGGCCTTACGAATTGGAGTGGCATTCAGCTTTGCCAACGCAGCCTCACAATTGGCCAAGGTTTGTGCAACTCGGTCTCGTTGGTGTTGTTTGAAGGTGGTGGTAGAAGCCCGCTGGCTCCAACCATCCCACAAAACGAGGGATTGTCGAGCATTATGTTGCGCTTCACGCCAATGCGTCTCACGTTCCGCCAATGAAGCCGCAACAGCGCGCGCGGCGTGATATCGGCTCAATCCGGCGTAAGAATCCGCCAGTCGCCATCGCACGTATAAATCTGAAGATTGTTCAAGGGAAGGTGTTTCGGCCAACGTCAAGGCTTCACGGTAATACTCAAACGCATCATTAAGCTCGCCGGATTCCAGCCTGAGGTTGGCCAACGCCATCAATGTGGCATGCAAGTCGGCGCGTGTATACAAGTCAGCAGTGTCCCGCCTGAATAATTCTTGCCAGATATTTTTTGCTTCCAACAGACTTTGCAACGCATTCAAGCGGTCCCCCATACGGGCAAGTGCATCCGCCTGCCCTTTCAGAAAACCAGCTTGCCGCCGCAAAAGTTGTGCGTTCTGGGTATCTGACACAAGCAATCCACGCACGATCCCAAGCGCCTTGCGGTAATGTTCGACCGCCTGCGTTGGGTCGCTGTAAACCAAAACTTCCGCTTCTAACCGATACCCTTCCGCCAAGTCCTGTTGCGCTCTGGCATTTTTCACATCGAGCGCTGCCATTTTCTCAGCCAGGGCTAAAGCCTTGTGGTAATAGTTGAATGCAGTTCGGCGATCTTCCAGATTGATGAATCGAGGATTGCCAGAAATGTTCCCCAACCAGATCAACGTGATCATATGTGGGCGAAGATACTCTGGCTCTGTCGAGTGGTTAGCAAACAATTCATTGTGCATTCCAAGCGCCTTGCGGTAATGATCCAGTGCTTCAGTCACCTCGCCCAGCGAAATCAGCGCTTCAGACAACCGTGTCAACGACCTAGCCACACTCAATCGAGCGCGATCCCCCGGAAATTCTTTAGCGCGATGTTCACTCAGGGTCATTTCCCGACGGTAATTGGCCAATGCTCCCCCTGGATCGCCTGTATCCAAATGAATGTCGCCCAATCGCATCAGGCAATTTTGCAAAAGCGCGAGATCATTCTGATCGTGAGTTTGCGCCTCCAATGTTTCAGCAACAGCAACGGCCTGGCTCAAGGTCTCGCGCGCCACTGTCTTACTGCCAGTCAATCCCTGCAACGCACCGAGTTTGAAATACCCATTCGCGAGCAGGCGCGACATTTTCAGATCGCGGTTTCCAGCACTGTAAAGTTGTTGTGCCAATGCCAGGCTTTTTTGATAACTCTTTGCGGCCTCTTGCGAAGCACCAATATTGGGAGCCCAGGGATCGCCTTGCACATCGCCTGCTTTCTGATAAGCCACGGCCAGTTCCCATTGCAGTTGCGAATCGCTCGCTGATTCTTCAGCCAGATTGTCCAGATAGGTCACTGCCGTCTGAGCCACCAAAGCACGGGCTTCGATTGTGCCGGGCACATTCTGGATTTTGTCGTGAACGTCAAACAGAAAGGTGTTGGACAACGTGCGCACCTGAGCAAACCTGCGCTCTGCCCGATCGCGTTCACGTGTCAACCGCACTGTCAAAATCGCCAAAACAACGGTTAGCACGGCAAGCATTACAATCGCCCCCACACCTGTTTTGTGGCGATGAATGAACTTCCCAGCCCGATAACGAAACGTGTCCGGACGCGCAGAAATCGGCAAGCCAGATAAGTAACGGCGAACGTCTTCGGAAAACTGTTCGACAGATTGATAACGACGCTCCGGCTCTTTGCGCAACGCCATCAATACAATGGTGTCCAAATCGCCCGATAATTCTTTGGCCAGTTTGGTTGACGTGGTTTGTTGTCGTGCCAGATCACTGGGACGCGGAGCCTCGGTTTCGCAAATCGCGCGTTCGATGACGGCTGGCGCGTATGTTTCAAATTGATAAGGTCTCCGCCCGGTCAGCAATTCGTACAGCACCACTCCCAGGGCATACACATCGGTGGTCGTCGTAATCGCCTCTCCGCGAACCTGTTCCGGGCTGGCATATTCGGGAGTCATCAATCGCACCGCTGTTTCCGTGCGGGTGACGGCTTCGCCCGGATCAGGCGACAGCAATTTGGCAATGCCGAAATCCAGCAGCTTCGGGGTGCCGTCCGCTGTCACCAGAATATTGCTCGGTTTCAAATCGCGATGAACGACCAGCTTTTGGTGAGCGTGTTGCACAGCGGAACAAACATCGCGGAATAATTTCAGCTTTGACTGGAGTGAAAGCCGACGACTTTGGCAATACTCGATAATCGGTTTGCCTTCCACCAATTCCATGACGAAATACGGCAATCCGTCCGCCGTTGTGCCGCCGTCGAAGAGCCGCGCAATGTGCGGATGATCCAGCGAAGCCAGAATTTGCCGCTCGCGTAAAAACCGTTCGCGCACGAAATCGGTGTCCATACCGCGTTTGATGATTTTGAGCGCAACCGATTGTTCAAACTGCTGATCGTCGCGCACGGCTTGGTACACCGCGCCCATTCCGCCGTGCCCGATTAACGTGGTCAACCGATACGGGCCAATCCGTCTGCCCACCATTTCATCCACCTGCGGATCGGTGACAGCTAGGGCGGCGTGTTTGATGGGCTCATGAAGAAAGGCTTCGGGTGGTTCATGAGCCAGCAGTTCCAGCACTTCACGACGCAGTTCTTCATCATCCCCACAAACACGGGTTAGATGCGCTTCGCGCTCAGCCGGAGGACAGTCTGCGACGGTGCGAAACAATTCATCAATTCGAAGCCAGCGTTCGGGCGTCATTTCAAGACATTGTCCTTTCTGTGCTAATTCGCCTTGTGCGGAAAACGATACGGCGCCGATTGAGCGGGTTTTCCCCAAGCGTCATAAAGCTCGATCAATCGGGCGGCAGTTTTGCGCGTCAATTCATGCTGTTCCCCACGCGCGGATTTCAATCCAGCATACGCCAGAAGTAATTGCTCTTCGGCTTCTCCATAGCGGTTGAGTTTAAGCAAACATGCTCCTAAATGGCTGCGACTGCGGTGGATCAGCCAGTGTTCCGGCTTGAGCGATTTTTGATAAATGGCGATTGCTTCTTGTTGCAGCGTTACGGCCTCGGAATAGTGCCCCTGATGACAAAGCAAACTGGCGAGGTTGTGCAGACTTATGGCGACGTAGCGGTGATCTTCCCCTAACTCCTTGCGTTGTATGGTGAGCGCCTGCCGTTGCAAGGCTTCACCTTCCTTGTACTCCCCTTTGGCGTCCAACAAGCTGGCCAGGTTGCTCATTGCGGTGGCCAGCCGATTGTGATTATCGCCAAACAGCTTGCG
>JAEUQP010000097.1 GCA_016789645.1 Acidobacteriota bacterium
TCGTTGTCGTAATCGTAAAAGGCTACACCGCAGCCGTTGGTTTCAATGATGTAGCGTTTGGACGAAACGCCGCCGTAAATGATCGGCTGCGTCAAACCGGCTTTGATGGCAATGTCTGTGAATTGCGGGACGTTTGATTGCGGATTGCGGATTGCGGATTGCGGATTGGCTGCGGAGAGCAACGTCAGCATAGGGACGATGACAGCAAGAGCAGGAATTTTTCTTCCACAAAGCCACACGAAGAAGACACGAAGGAAAGGCTGATAAGCGAAGAGCCTGAAGAATAGAAGCGAAGAGAACAAACTGCTCTCATTCACGCTTTCCCTCATTCCCTCCTTCTTCGTGCCTCTTCGTGTGTCTTCGTGGGGAAAATCTTTTCCAACTCTCATTTGTCCGGGTTCTCCAGATTGCCTTGCAGCTTGTCGGCGATGGCGAATTCGCGCTTAGCTTCTTCAGTTCTGCCGAGTTGCTGGTACACCTGCCCCAAAATGTAATGCGCCGATTTGTTGTTCGGATCGAACTGAATGGCTCGGCGCAACATTCCTTCGGCGTTCGAGAGTTCTTTCTTTTTCAGGTACGACTTGCCGAGCAGTATGTACGGGCCGCTGTAAAACGGATTCAGCCAGACGGATTTTTGCAGTTGCGCGATGGCTTCGTCCCATTTCAGTTGGCGCGTCAGCGCGTCGCCAATTTTGTAATACGCCATCGCGTTGTTGGGATTGAGCGCGAGTTCTTTTTCCAGCAGCGCGATGCCTTCGTCGTATAGGCCTTTGTAAATCGCGCTCTGGCCGAGCAGGTAATTCGCCTGCGGCAATCGCTGGTCTTTTTCCAGCGCCTTTTTCAATTCCACGTCGGCGGCATCTTCCATTTCCACGCGAATCATCATCTGCGCCGTCAGCAAATGTGCGGCGGCGGAATTCGGTTCGACGCGAAACATGCGCCCAAACGCAGCACGAGCTTTGTCCGGCTGACGCGATTGAATGCTGGCCATTCCCAGCGCATAAATCAGCTCATTGTTGTTCGGAAATCGGTTGACGGTTTGTTCTAAATACGGAACCGCTTCGGCCATTTGGCCGAGCAGGTAATGCGATAATCCAAGCGCCTGCTGGCATTCAAAGTATTCGCGCACAATCGGACTGTCGCCGGGAGCTTCATTGCCAAGCCGGATGACCTTCTGCAATTGCGGTATTGCGCGTGGATAATCGCGTTTTCGATACCAGGCCATTCCCAACAAATAGGCGATTTCTCTGTCATTGGGGGCGCTTGCCAAGGACGCGCTCAGCTTTTGAATGACTTCATCGTAACGGCCAGCGTTGAACAGCGCACGCTCTTCCGACATCTGGGCGGATGATTGCGCTCGAAGGGGAGCCGCCGTGCAAGCGAGCAGCAAACAAAGCAGGAAGAAGTGTCTCTGCTTCATCTTGATCTCCTTAAAAGTTGATTGACGTGTTTGGAGCTTAGCACAAAAAAGAGGAGAAGCCCGATGGACTTCTCCTCGCAAAACAATGGCGTTGTAACAAGTTTTAGAACTTGAATTTCAGCGCGAACTGGAAGTTGCGCATCGGGTCAGCGCCGAAATACGCCGTCGAGTTGATGACGCCCAAGTTGCTGTTTTGACTCAGCTTGCCCGTGGAATCGAACGAACCGATGAACGAATCCGGGTTGCCCAGATTGGCGCGGTTGAAGAAGTTGACCGATTCGATGCGGAATTCCACTTCCTTCGTTTCGGTAAACTTGAACTTCTTGAACAACGAAGCGTCCGTGCGCCAGTAACCCGGTCCACGCAGCGCGTTGCGTTTCAAGTTGCCGAACTTGCCCCTGCCCGGATTCGAGAACGCAGACGTGTTGTAGGTGTATTTCGTACCCGAGAGACTGTCGCCCACGTCGCCGCTGACGTTCGGGCGATTCGGGCCGGTGTCAATGTTGGCTCCGGCGTCATAACCCAGGTTGTACGGCAAACCGCTCTGGATGGTCGTGTTCGAATTGAACTGCCAGCCGCCCAGTGCGAAATCCGCCGCGCGGGAAATTCCCCCGCCATAACGTTTGCCTTTGCCGAAGGGAAGTTCCCACAGCTGCGAAAAGACGAAGTTGTGTTTGCGATCCCAATCCGCAGGGCCGCGGTTCAGGTTGGCATCAAAGAAGAAATATTCGCCGCCATCCTGCAACGCGCGCTGGCGCGTGTAATGCGCCAAGATCGAATAGCTGTTCGAGAATCGGCGCTCGACTTTCAATTGCAACGAATCGTAACGGTTGTCGGCGCAATTGCAGAAAAATGCGATTCCCTGGGTCCAGCCGAATTTGTTGAACAACGGTCGGCGTTGATCACGCGGAATGGTGCCGAAACCGTCCAACCGAGCCTG
>JAEUQP010000107.1 GCA_016789645.1 Acidobacteriota bacterium
TTGTTCGAGCGTTTTGAACAACGCGGCCAGTTCTTTGTACTGATGCTCTTCGCTGCCGTTGGCTTTGTGGCCGTTGGTGACAAACAGCGCGTGGCTTTGATAGCGGAAAGAGTTTTCCACCAGCGTGTTCGGTTCGGCGGCAAGCAGTTTGCGCGTCCAGCTTTGATTGATCGCCGCGCGGACGGGCGGATTCCAAATCCACCATTGCCAGGCCGCACGCGCAGCCCAAGCTCTGACGGCAGGATGCTTGTCATCATTGATGGCTTTATCAAGCAAGGCCGTCAGTCGCGTTTTGCTGAACGCGGGTTTCGGCATCACCGCATCGGCGCGCATTCCCAACGCTTTGGCAATGCTTTCGCGCGTCAGATCGCCGCCGGTTTCAAACGCCACGAACACCGCGCCGAAGCCTTTGTCGTCGAGCAACGTTTGCTCCATCGCCCAGCTTGCCGCGTCGCGCACCATCTTGACCGGGTCGCCCATCAATTTCAGCAACGTCGGCACGCCGCGTTCGTGATGCACTCCGCCGAGCGCCATTGCCGACCAGACGCGAACCTGCGCGTTCGGATGCAACGATGCCTGAATCATCAAATCCACCAGCGCCGGATCGTCCGTGTGCGACAAGGCGCGAACACGGGCGATGGTCTCGGGCAAGCTTTCACCCGCGCGCGGCGTGAACTGCGCGCGCACAGATTTGACAGGCTTTTCAGGATAGAGCCGTGACAGCGCGTGCATCGCGTAACTGGTGGTGACAAAACCCGTCAGCGCGTTTTTGTTCCAACGGCCATAAGGGTCTTGCATCCGCAACAAGGCTTTGACGCCGCGCGCCACCGCCGGATCGCTGTCGTTGTAACCGAGCGCGTGAAAGGCAATCAGCGCCAGCGCCGTCGGCGCAGGATCGTATTCGCCATTGGTTTTCCATTTCTCGCTTTCAGAATTGGCAGGTTTACCGGGATCGAATCCCCACGAACCGTCGGCGTTTTGAATGGCGCGCAACCGCGCTTCGTCTTTTTTGAGCGTCTCGGCAATGCGTTCCAGCAGCTTCGCGGCTTCGTCGGCAGATTTCAGTTTGTACGCCGGAAAGAGCGCAGGCGGAGGTTCAACCGGTTTTCCGTCACCAGATGAGTTTGGTGATGGCGTCGGCGTCGGCTGCGGTTTCGGATCGGGCGGCAGCGTCGCTTGCGTGGCGCGCGCTTTTTGATTTTGCGCAGCGTAATCTTGCGGAAAGTGGCGTTGGAAAAATTCGATGCGGTTCGACAGGTCGTCGCTATAACGCGGCACAACGCCGAGCATCTTGTCCGCTTTTTCTTCCAGCGCAGCCAGATAACGCGGATGGCCCGTGCGATCCCAGGCCGTTCGCAGAATTTCTCCGGCGTAGTTGTAAACAATGGATTGGCCGACGTTCGATCCGGGGCCGGCGGCGTTGATGCCGCTGGGGTCTGCGGTTTGGATGGTGTGATTGGCGGCGCGAATCGCTTGCATCGAATGCAGCTTGCGCGCGGGCACAACTCGTTCCGCCGTGCAAACG
>JAEUQP010000889.1 GCA_016789645.1 Acidobacteriota bacterium
CGCTTTTGAATGTACGGCTGCAGTTCGACCAGACCGCCCGCAATGCGTTCGGCAACAAAACCGTCGCCGTAAAGCGTGCTCGGCGCGTAACGGCCATGTTTCAGTTGGCGCTCGGCAGCGGCAAAAATCGCCTCGGCGGTCGGCGCAACGCGCGTCACGTGCGCGTCGGTTTCGCGGCCTTCCTGACGATTGCCGACCAGCACAATCGGCGTTCCAAAGTAGCCCGCGTCGCGCACGAAGCTGCTGGAATTGCCAATCGCGCACGCGGCATTGGCCAGCACTTTCAGGTAATTTTCCGGCGAAAGGTTGGTCAGGTTTCTGAGCCAGGCAGGTTGATGATTGACGCGGAAACTGCGAATCGCCTTGCTGATATGATCCGACCCGGCGTCAATGTTCGGCCACAGCAAAATGGTTTGCATCGCCAACCGCCGCAGCGTTTCCAACACGGCTTCCATCTGCGCATGTTCGCCGCCGTATTCAGTCGTCGTCGGATGAAACAACACCAGCAAAAATGGGTGCGCGACATCAATCGGCACGCCACCGCCACCGGTGTTGACGATTTCCGGCGTCAATGTTCGATCAAAGGTTCGCGCGATGTCCGACGAAGGACAGCCGACCGCCAAAATCGTGTTTGGGCGTTCGCCCATGCGGATCAAATACTCCGCCGAACGTTGCGTGCTGGGAAAATGGAAATGCGCGAATTTGCTGATGGCGTGGCGCGCGCTTTCGTCAATCGAACCGGACACTTCGCCGCCCTGAATGTGAGCGATGCAGACATTCATGTACGCCGCCGCAATTGCCGCCGCCAGCATTTCGTATCGGTCGCCGATCAGCAGCACCACGTCCGGTTTCAGTCGTTGAAACTCGCTGGCGAATTCGACCACGCCGAAGCCGACCGATTTCGCCATCGTCGCCGGCGTCGAACCTTCCAGTTCCAGATAAACTTCGCCGTCTACTTTGAATCCATCTTGGCGAACGACATTGACGGGTTGATCGAAGCGTTCCAGCACCATCGTGCCTGCGGCAACGATCTGCAATTCCAGTTCGGGACGGTTGGCAATGGCTTGCACCACCGGTTTGATCCGCCCGTAATTGGCGCGGTCAACCAACACCACGCACACTTTTCGTTTATTCAAAATCTTCCTCCGAAAACAGAGTGTTTGCCTTGACCGCGCGCCGCAACGTTCGATGGACGAATTCGCCGAACCGAGCGGCGGGAATGCCTGTGCCGGGTTTTTTGATGGCCAGATCGCTGCCGCTGAGTTGCTTTCCGGCGGGCAAATCGCGCGCGGCAACCAGGCTTTTGCCGAACACACGCTTTAGTTCGCTCAGGGATTCGGCCATCGCCACTTTGTTGACCGGATTTGCCAGGGCGGTTTCGATGAAGCGAACGCCTTCGGTCAGTTGTTTCAATTCGGCGGTGGTGATCGAAGCAATGACATCCGGCCCGAAACATTCGCGCGAAAACGTCACGTGAACTTCGATCAGCTTTGCGCCGAGCGTTGCCGCCGCCAATCCCGCATAAATCACGCCGGAATGATCGGACAACCCGACCGGGCATTGATACCGCTGCCGCAATTCCGCCATCACGTTCAAACCCAGCTTTTCCGCCGGGCAAGGATACGAAGTCGTGCATTGAAACACCGCGACCGGAGCGCCGTGTTGGCGAACACATCCGACCGCCGCGTCGAGTTCATTCCAATCCGACATGCCGCTCGACAGCAAAACAGGTTTGCCGGTTCGCGCCATTTTTTCCAGCAACGGCAAATTCGAAGTTTCGCCCGCGCCGACTTTCCACGCGGGAACGCCGACTCGTTCCAGCAATTCGACTGCTTCAAACGAAAACGCCGACGACAGAAAGATCAATCCGCGTTCGTGCGCGTGTGCGGCCAATTCGTGCCATTGCGGTTCGGTGAATTCCATACGCCGCCAGTAATCGTAACGAGTTTCGTCTTGTCGGCTGAATTTCACGCGCCAGGGTTCGCCGGGCGTGCTTTCGGCGGAGGCGATGTGCGTCTGGAATTTGATTGCGCCTGCGCCAGCATTGGCGACAGCGTCAATGTACGCGTGCGCCGTTCCCAGACTGCCGTCGTGAGTTTGCGCAATTTCGCCAATCACCAAACACGGATTGTCATCGTTGCCAAAATGATCGAACCAGGTTTGCAAAGCTTTCCTCTGGGTTACAGCAACGGAGTTCGTTGCAGCATGTACGTAATCGTCAACACCAACCGTTCTGCTCTTCCGGCAGAGTGTTTGTGATAACAGGTCAAATCTTCAAAGAAGCCTGTGCCGCGTTGGCCGGTCAGAGCTTTGATGCGGTTGCCGTATTTCTGTTCCGCGACCTGATCGGTCAAAAAACGGCTGAGCAGATTCCAGGCGGATTTTTTCTGGTGCGTGGCTTCGATGACGACGTGCGGACCGCAATCAGCCGTGACATTCGTCAGGTACACGAACACCGCCAACGAACGAAAATCGCCAACGTCATAATGAAACCGCGATTTTTGCGCGATCATGCGCCGTTGCTTTTGTTCGTCCGTCGGCGGAAGCGTCCAGTACAAATCAGTCTGGTACAGCACAGGTTCCGCGCCCAGATATTGGCTGGCGACTTCGATGATTTTGGGGTCATGGGTGATTTGCCGAATCGTGTCGCAGATCAAATGAGGATTGCGAAATTTGCGTTTGTTCGTGCTTTGGCAGAATTGCAAAATCTGCTCAATCTGCGAATCCGGCACTTGAATGCCGAGCGAATATCCGCTTCGTTCCAGCGTCTGCACCGTTGCGTCCACATCCAGTCCCGGGAACAGTGAATGCAAGTTGCGTGGGAGCGGCTGGTTTCGATTGAACCGTTGATGGTATTTGACCAGCATCGCGCGCCAAGGCCCCAGCACCCAAATGGCGCGCAGCGCACGGACGAATTTCAGCAAACCAGGATTGCGGTTCAGGTATTTTTTCAATCCCAGTCGGAAATGTGAGTACGTCCAGGTTCGCGCGGTTGAGTTCATAGATCGAAAACGGCTGTTCGCCTGAATCAGCCTCGTGTTAATGCAAATGCCTGTGTTTTGTCGGTTGGAACCGGGATGTGGCGAGGCCGGTTGAACAGTTCGGCCACCTGGGAAGTCGGCGATGTGAACAGGCAGGTGTACAACAATCGGTCTTTGGTTCTGGCCAACCCACCTTTGTGGCATCCGCGCGTGTCGGCAAAGACGATGTCGCCTTTTTTGCCCAGCGCCTGGATCCATTTGTCGGCGGGAACGATGGGAATCATTTGTTCGTCCTGCCATCGTTGCACACCTTTTTCGATGAAGGTTTGAGGTTCTTGTTTGATGGGGCCTTTGCGATGCGTTCCCGGAGCATAGGTAAACGGCCCGGCTCCTTCGTCTACGTCGTCGAAGTACACAAACAATTTCAGGATCAAATGATCTTCGCGATCCCGATGCCATAACTGCGATTCGCGCGCGCGCGATTGCGACGCCAGCGTATGCCAGACGTTGTAATACCGAAGCTGCGTGAGCATCCCGAAATAGGCGTTGGCGATTTGCAAAATTTCCGGTTGCAACGCAAACCGCGCATACACGCTTTCGGGGTCGAGGACGGGAGTTTCGCCCAGCAATTTGAAGATGAAGGTTTTCGGGCTTTCCGTATCGTGATTGGCGGCCAACCGCGCTTCTTCCAGTTGAGGGCCAAACGAATGTTCCAATTGGTCAACCTGATCGCACAGTTCGCCGAACAGGGAGGAATTCGGCAACAACTTGTCCACCGAACTGATGGCAATTCCGTTTTGATTCAACTCCGACAGGATGCGGGCGGCTTCTCCTGTTGGTTCGGTGTGATCCAGCAGATACGCCATTGTGGATTTCAGGTTGAATCCGTATTTCCAGGTCGGCGTATAGTGGCGGCCTGCGTATGCAATTTTTTGACGTAAGCTCATAACGAAACTCCGAATTGAGTTTGGGTACTGAGAATGCCCTGGAGAATCAAACAATGTCGGCAAACGTTTTTTCCATTTTGCGAAAGTAAAACGCGCCGCCGATCAGAATCAGCAAGGCTGCCAGCGATGAAACCGCGAGCAACGGTCCAACCGAAATTTTCGATCCCAGCAACGCCCAGCGAAATCCTTCGACAACGCCCGCCATCGGATTCAAACCGTAGACGGTTTTCCAAGGCTCGCCCAACAAACTGCTGGGATAGGCAATTGGCGTGGCCAGCATCCAGAACTGCGTGATGAATGGGACGACATAGCGAACGTCGCGGTATTGCACGTTCAACGCGGACAGCCACAACCCAACGCCCAGCGACGTCACCAACGCCAGCAAGAGAAACACCGGAAACCACAGCACTTTCCACGTAATCGGCACGTGATAAAACGGCATCATCGCCAGCAAGATTCCAAACGCCAGCAGAAAATCAATGACTCCGGAAAACACTGTGGCGATAGGAATGGCCAGGCGCGGAAAATAAACTTTGGTGAGCAGGTTCGAACTGCCCACCAGACTGTTGGAGGATTGCGTCAGTCCGTTGGCGAAAAACGTCCAGGGCACCAGCGCTGCGTAACAGAAAATCGGATACGGAATGCCATCCGAAGGAATCTTCGCCAGTTTTCCGAAAAAGAGGCTGAACACAACCATGGTCATCAACGGCTGAATGATGGCCCACGCCGCCCCCAGCATCGTTTGTTTGTACCGAATTTTGACGTCACGCCAAACCAGGAAATACAGCAGTTCGCGATATTCCCACAGTTCACCGAGCCTCAGTGACACCCAACCCTGTGAAGGCCGGATGCGAAAAACGGGAAGTTTTGTGGTGGTCATCCCGGACTGTTCGGAGCTTGTTTTCACGTGTTTGTTTTTGATTGGGAAACGTTGCCGGTTCCTTGGGGATGCACTGCGGACACACTTGTCGCCCAACAGTTAGACCTTGATAGGAAACCTCATGCCGAGGCAGCAACAAAAATTTCAATAGACCGCTGTTCCTGGGATTTTTACGGAGAGAATAACAAATTCAACATTGATTGTAAGCGTGACGACTGTCTCGTCCGGTGGGGGTTGGAAGGTTCAGATGCTCTGTGTGGCAGAGTGAGAATCGGATTTGAATTTCAGGGCACGTGGCAATTGAAGTTCCTTGCTCACCACGAAGCCCGATTATACATACCGCCTTTTGACTGTAAACCATTTTTTTAATCTTTGGGAGCTAGCCCTGTCCAGGTCATGTTGAGGCAGTTAGAGTCAGTTTTGTCCAGCTTATTGAGACAGAATTTCGCATGCCTGTGGCAGATTGCAGCAAAGCGACAAAGCGTCTCTTCGGGATTTCCCTTTTAATCCATCAAGAAACCAGCTAAGTTTCACCAGAATCCATTTAAAACCAGTCCACGACAAGTCTGGCGCGAGATTTGATCTAGCAGCCGGGCTTGAACCTGAGTTTGCGTGATTCTTGAGCATTATGGATACAACAGCACATTTATCTATTCCACATTCCCATCATCCAACCCCTTATCAACGGTTGCGTCATTTGTTGAGTCTGGAATTGTCCGACTTGGTGACAGTTCTGATTTATACCAGCCTAATTGGGTTATTGGCGCTGGCGGTGCCGTTGGCGGCACAGGCCTTGGTGAATACGATTGCGGCGGGGGTGATGATCCAGCCGCTGATCGTTTTGACGGCGGGAGTCTTAGGAGCCTTGCTGTTTGTCGGCGTATTGCGGCTGTTAAAGCTGTCCTTGCTCGAAAAATTGCAGCAGCGCATTTTTGCGCGCGTCAGTCTGGAATTGGCGGAACGATTGCCGCGCATCGAACACGATGTTCTGACCAGCCAATATGCACCGCATATGGTCAATCGGTTTTTTGACGTGATTATGATTCAAAAAACCGCGTCCAAAATCCTGTTGGAAGGCCCGTCGGCGGTGTTGCAGGTGTTGGTCGGGTTAATCATTCTGGCCTTTTACAGTCCCTATTTGCTGGCTTTTGACTTGTTCGTGATCCTGTTTGTCGTCCTGGTGGTCTGGGGATTGGGAATCGGCGGATTGCGAACCAGCATTGACGAATCCCTCTGCAAATATCGTGTTGCCGACTGGCTGGAAGAAATCACGCGTTGTCAGCGTGGATTCAAACTGAACGCTGCGCCCGTGTTTTCCATCGAACGCGCGGACAGTCTGGTGATCGAATATGTCAAAGCCCGTCGCAGCCATTTTCGCGTGATCTACCGACAGGCGTTCGGAGCGTATGTGTTCAAAGCCGTGGCCAGCGCGGGAGTCTTGGCCATCAGCGGCTGGCTGGTCATCAACCGGCAATTCACGCTGGGACAAGTCGTGGCGGCGGAAATCATCGTCTTCGGCATGCTGGAAAATCTGGAAAAGATGATTCGTTTGATAGAAAACGGATACGATTTGTTGACCAGTTTGGACAAGGTCGGGCATCTGACCGATTTGCCCATTGAGCGCACCTCAGGGCGATCCTTGCCGCATTCGGACGCAGGCGCAAGCGTGGCGTGTCGCAAGGTTCATTTTTCGTATGAAGACAACAACGAAATTCTTGCAGGATTGGACCTGACCCTCAAACCGGGCGATCACATCAGTCTGGTGGGGGAAAGCGGCATGGGCAAATCCACGTTGGCGGCGCTGCTGTGCGGATTGCATCCGCCCAGAATGGGCCTGGTGCAAATCAACGGCATGGATGTGCGCGATGCCCAACTGGAAAGTCTGCGACGTGTGGTCGGATTGGTCGGAGACGGGAATGAAATTTTTGCCGGAACCGTCGAAGAAAACATCTTGCTCGGACGCGAAGACATCAGCCACCAGGATTTGCAGTGGGCGCTGGAATTCACCAATTTGTCGAGCGAGTTGGAAAAATTTCCGCACGGATTGCAGACGAGGCTTTCCTCCGAAGGGCGCAATCTTTCGCGCGGCCAGTTGCAACGGTTGTTGATTGCCCGCGCCATCGTGACGCGTCCGCAATTGTTGATTCTGGACGAAGCCTTTACCGGCATTGACGAACACGACAAGCTGCAAATCGTGGATGCGCTGTACAGTTCGGACTATTCCTGGACGATCATTGATATTTCGCACGATCCCGAATTGGTATTGCGCGCCCAGATGGTGTACGTGCTGGGGCAGGGGCAGATTTTGGAATCCGGCACTCCGCGCGAACTGGCCAGCCGCTCAACCGGACATTTTTTGAAACTCTTTCCCAGCTTGCAAAGGCGTGAGGTGAAATGACTGTGAGTACGGAAATGGTTCATCAAAGCAAAACAACGTTGATCGAAAAGCAGATGGCCGGAGTCAGCGCCAACCTGAAATCCATTGAGTTGCTCAAAACTCCGCGTTCGCTGCGCCCGGCGGCAGTCGTCTTGTTGCTGTTGTTGTTGGTCGTGGTTCTGAGCCTGTATTTCGTGCCTTGGCAGCAATCGGTCACCGGGTACGGACGCGTGATTGTGTTTGCGCCCATGGAGCGACCGCAAACCATCGAAGCGCAAATTCCCGGCAGATTGGTGACCTGGCGCGTGGTCGAAGGGCAAACCGTTGCCGCAGGCGAAGTGGTGGCCGAACTGCAGGACATTGATTCCAAGTTTCTGGCCCAAGATCAGGTTGAACGCTTGCAATCCCAACTGGATTACACGCGCAGCGGATTGACCCAAACCGCCGCGCGTGAAACGGCTTTGTTGGCGCAATTGGCCGACCTGGAAGGTTCGCGTGGACAGGCGATTCCGGCGGCGATTCAACGCGCCCGACAAGCCGCCGACGCGGTCAGACAGGCGGAACAAAACGTCGCCCAGGCGCGGCAAGCTGTGACCACGGCGGATTTGAACCAGAAACGATTGCAGGAATTGTTTGAAAAAGGGTTGCGATCGAAACGCGATCTGGAACTGGCCGAACTGGAAATCGTCACCGCCACGACCCGGCTGGAAAGCATGCAGGCCGCGCTGGATGTCGCGCGCAAGGCGTTGCAGGTCGCCGAATTCGATCAACGCCGCGTGGACAACGACACCTCGGCGCAATTGAACGCCCTGCGCGCTTCGTTGGCCAGCGTGCGCGAAACCATCGCCAAAACCAACAGCGACGTGCAAAAGCTGGAAGTGGAAATCAACAACGTTCGGCAACGAACCGATCAGCGATGGGTGCGTTCGCCGAGTGCTGGCAAAGTCGTGCGCTTGTTGAAAGTCGGCCCCGGCGAAACCGTCAAGGCTGGAGATCAATTGGCCGTGCTGGCGCCGGAAACCACCGATCAAGCCGTTGAACTGTATTTGTCGGATTACGACGCGCCGCTGGTTTCCGTTGGGCGACAAGTGCGATTGAATTTTGCCGGATGGCCCGCCGTGCAATTTGTCGGCTGGCCTTCGATTGCGGTGGGAACCTTTGCCGGGCGCGTCAAGGTGATTGATGCCGTGGACGATGGCAATTCGCGATTTCGCATCCTCGTCACGCCCGACGAAGAGCTGATCAAAGCCGGAAAAGAAGAACCCTGGCCGTTGTTGGATCAATTGCGTCCCGGTGGCGAAGTCAACGGTTGGGTGATGCTTGATCGGGTTTCGCTCGGCTTTGAATTGTGGCGGCAATTCAACGCGTTTCCGCCAACGGTCGAGCGTCCGCCCGTCGGCACGCGCAAAGACAACGGTTCGATCATCAAAGGCAAAGAGAAAAAAGAAGATTCAAGCAGTGGTAAGTATGAGAAGTAGATTGAATCATCAACCGAACATCCAATCTTTTCGCTGGGAGCGCAGGCGTATGGCCTGCGTTTTCCTCTTGGTCATTGGCCTGAGCTGGCTGGGCAAACCGGCGTTGGCTCAGGTTCCGGCCACGCAGCAAACGACCAATGCGGACATTGCCGCTTCGATTCGCGCGGCATTGATGCGCGCTCCGTTCGTGGATTTGGAACCGCAAAGCGGGCGCAAGGTCGAACCGGCGCCGAAACCAACCGGCCAGCAATTGCCGAAAATCACGCTCGAAGACGTGTTGTCCAACGTCGAACGCAATCATCCGAAATTGCGCGGCGTCGGATTGCAGCGCGACATCGCCGCCGCCAAGTTGCTGGAAAAACAAGGCGCGTTTGATCCGGTCGTTTCCGCCGGGAGCGATTACCTGCGGTTCAACACGGAATTCGACGCCAAAACGCAGCGCGGCAAAGTCGGCGAAATGCGCGTGGCCGACGCAGGGATTGAATTTCTGACCCGCTACGGCGTGAAGATCGGCGCGGGCACGCGGTTCAACCTGGGCAAGGTCAAATCTCCGTTGTCGCCCACGGGCAGCGGCGGCGAATACTTTTTGGAGTTCAAACTGCCGCTGTTGCGCGGCGCGCGCATCAACGAAAAGTCTGCGGCGGAAATGCAGGCCCGGTTGGGCGAACCGCTGGCGCAGACGGAATTCGAACTGGCGCGATTGGATTTGCTGCTCAAAGCGGCGACGAGTTATTGGGATTGGACGGCTTCGAAAATCAAACTGGACGTGGCGCGCGATCTGTTGCGGTTGGCGGAATTTCGCGCCACGGCGGTGCGCGACCGCGTCGCCGCGGGCGATTTGCCGCAAATTGACGCCACCGAAGCCGATCTGGAAGTCCAGCGCCGGCAGGGAGCCATCGTCAAAGCCGAGCGCGATTTGCAAAAAGCCGCGTTCAAACTTTCGATGTTTTTGTGGGCGCCCGACGGCAGCCCGCTGGCCAGTCCCGAAGAAAGCCAGGCTCCGACGAGTTTCGACGCGCCGCGAATCTTCAGCAGCCAGCAAGCTTCCGATGGGCAACGGCTGGCCTTGGAGCGTCGGCCTGAATTGCGCGCGCTGAATTTGAATCGCCAGCAAACGCAAATTGATCTGGATTTGGCCAAAAACCAGCGCCAACCCGCCATTGATTTCAGCGTCAGTCCCGGACGCGACACCGGCTTGGGATCCATCGGCAACACGGTCAAAGCGGGCGTCAGTTTCACCTTGCCGTTGCGCCAGCGCGCCGCCGAAGGCCAGATCGGAGCGGCGTTGGCCAAGATTCAGAAAGTGGATTTCGATGCCGTCAAC
>JAEUQP010000171.1 GCA_016789645.1 Acidobacteriota bacterium
AGCGCGGCCAACACCGTCAGCGCGAACGCCCATCGCACCCATCGCAATCGCTGGCTGGTCAACAGCGGGCCGAAATCTTCTTGCAAATTCGGCGGCAAGTTCGGATCGGATTGCGCCGCCACGCGTGCGCGATAGCGCCATGCCGACAAAAACAGCGACAATACCAATCCAATCAGCCCAAACAACAAAACCAGCGTTGCGATAAAAGGAAAATTCATATGCAGTACGGGGAGAGTAAACGACCTGGAAACCAGCAAGTGACGCAAAACGGGAAGCTCAGGTCGCTCAGGCTTCCCGTACAGCATCAGTCGTTCATTTTGATTTCCAGCAACAATTCGACGTCGCCGAATTGCAGCCGGTCGCCGTGGCGAACGATTCGGCGGTCAGCAGATTCAAGTTGCACGCCATTGATCGAAGTCCCGTTGGCGCTGTTGCGGTCGGCCAATTCCAAGGTTCCGTCGCCGCGCAACACAAACGCCGCGTGAAAATTGGAAACCGAAGGATGATTGATGTGCATGGCATTTGCCGAATTGCGCCCGATGCCTGTTGGCTCCGCGTTGCTGCTGACTTTTGCCACTGCCTGCCACTTTTTCAACGGATCGCGCAACGTGACGTCACAGCTTTTTTCGGCGACGGCTTCGCGGGCGTTGGCGGCAGGCGGAAGCTCGCGATTGAATTGCGGAGAATCCAGCACAGCAGCTTTGGCTTCGCCGAATTCGGCTTTGACTTCCAGCCCTTCAGTAAACGCGTCATAGGCGATTTTGACCTGCACGGTTCCGGACGTTTCGTAACGGCGGTTGTAAATGTATTCGTAAATGTTGGTGGTCAGTTCGCGTTCCAGATATTCGCGGCGAGGCGCTCCCATGCGCGTGTAGGTTTCGTAATCGTATCGGAGCGTCAGCAAATTCGGCGCATAAATCTTCTGCCCTTCCTGACGGAGCTTTTCATCCACGGCCTGTTCCAGATGCGGAACCAGCGCGGCCAGATCGGTGCGCGGCACGGGCGTCCGGCGTAACGCAAAATCAATCACGCCGCCGACGCGTTCCAAAAATCGCCGGATGAAAAACTCGGCGCGATTGGTGACTTCAGCTAGTTTCGGTTCTCCGCTCATAGCGTTTCAATTCCGTTGGTCAATTCAGCCGTTTCGTGCAAGCTGCAAAACGTTGGTTATTTAGCCGGAGTTCTGCGAAAGAAAATTTCATTAAGCGGACAGCGAAACCCCGGCAAAAGGTCTTCGCTGACCAATTCGCTGTCAGGCGGAAAGGCGACGATGTTGGTTGCCGAGCGATACACCGTCACCACCTGATTTTCCGGCGAAACCACCCAAACCTGTTTGACGCCTGCGGCCAGATATTCCAGCGCCTTGGCGTAAACCTTTTCGTAAAAATCGTTGGGAGAAATGATTTCAATCGCCAGATCAGGAGGCATCGGCCATTTGGTTTCCGGCTCCCCTTCTTCAGGAATGCGTTCAGCAGAAACAAAGGCCAAATCAGGAATGCGTTCGTTTTCGCCAATTTGAAAACTGGATTCTGGATAAACTTCGCCGAGGTTGTTTTTAGCGACGAAGTGTCTAAGCAAGTGGGTAAGTCTTCCACAAATACCGCTATGTCTTGCTCCGGGCATTTCTTTCTCCTCCAGTTGACCGTTGACGATTTCGTACGACCGTTCGGGATCCAATTCGGCAACAGGCTTTAGTTCAGTCGCAGTTGCAGTAGCCATACTTCACTCTCCTTGATGAAATTTGTGGGCGGATTTTACCGATCAGCCGATCACTCGGCCAGACTGACGTCGCTCTGACTTAGTTCGCGGAAAAGCCAGGCTTTAGCCTTGGCCCATTCGCGTTTGATGGTGATTTCGGACACGCCGAGCACTTCAGCGGTTTCTTCGGTACTGAGGCCGCCAAAGTAACGAAGCTCGACGATTTTGCTTTTGCGGTCGTCAATGGCTTCCAGCCGTTCCAGCGCCTGATGCAGCGCCAGCAATTCGACAGCATTGTCGTCGGTGACAGCGAGGCCTTCGTCCAACGTGATTTGCTGAGCGCCGCCACCGCGTTTGGCGTATTGTTTCGACCGCGCGTGGTCTACCAGCAAATGACGCATCACCTGCGCAGCGATGGCGAAAAAGTGCGCGCGGTTTTGCCAATCCACATTTTGCTGATTGACCAGCCGCAAATAGGCTTCGTTGACTAGCGCGTTGGTTTGCAGCGTGTGGGAAGCGCTTTCGCGTCGCATGTAGCGTTTGGCCAGGCCGCGCAGCTCGTCATACACCAGAGGCATCAATTGATTCAGCGCGTCGTTGTTTCCTCCGCGCCAATCAATCAACAGTTGCGTGACATTTGCCGAAGTCGGGATAGTCATAAGGTGTCATTTTCCTTGTTTGTGTTCCGTTCGTTTTGGGTTGGGCAACGAGTCTGACCTGTTCAAACCGCTTAGCTTTTCATACTTTCGGCCAACTCGCGGCGGATTATAACGCCAGCCTTGATTGCTCGCCTACGCCAAACCGGTTGTTCAAGCTGACATCGCTGAGAAAATCACTCAACGCAATTTTTATTTCATTGCCCAAAACAATGACGCTGCCGAAAGAATTTGTTCTCGGCAGCGTCATTGTTTTGTCCCGATCTTCAATAACTACTTGCGGCTCATGACGTAAACTCCACCGGAAACCGATCCCGCGTACAACCGGTTGGAATCGAACGGGTCGCCGATCATCGCCAGCATTTTCAGACTCGGCAATTGGCTGATGTCCATCTTCTCCCAGTTTTTGCCTCGGTCTTTGGAATGAAACACTGCGGCGCGAAGTTCGTCGTAAAGATACAACTCGCTGGAATTGGCTGCGCTGACAACCAACCCACCGACATTGACCATTTGCGGCATGCCACCGCCACGATGTTCCCAGGTCTTTCCGCCATCCATCGAACGAAAGAATCCCGCCGTCGTTCCCAGATAAATCGTCTCGACCGAACGCGGATCAAACACTACCGACCGAACACCTTTGACCTCTTCGTCAAACACAATGCGTTGAAAATTTGCGCCATTGTCACGCGAAACAAACAAACCATCGTGCGTGCCCACGTAGATCAATCCCGGTGCCAGCGAACTGGTTGCTACTGAATTGATCGCCGACGAATCAATCGCGACTTGCGCAGATGAATCGCTGCCAGTCGTTGGCAAAGCGATCTTCAACGGTTTCCAGCCTTTCTTTTCGTCATCGGTGAAAAACAACCCGTCCCAGGTAGAAACGATCATCCAGTGAGCAGTCGTTGTGCCGCCTTCGGCAGATTCCACGCGCGCGGTAAACGGGATGATGGAAAACACCTGACTCTGCAAATCCAAGCGGTCACTGACAGGTTTAGGCGCTGGTTCAGGTTTCTTTTTTGATCTTGTTGAGGTTTTCGCGCCGGATTTGTTTTGCGCCAGTTTGCCCTTTGAGTTTCGATTGGTTGTTCCGGCGGCGGTTTTGGAATTGGCAGCCGGTTTCCCCGAAGCAGTTCTGGGTTTGGCCTGAACCACTGGCTTGATGGATTTTGCCGACTTCTTTTGCTTCGGATCTGGAACAATGCGCGGGCGAGTCGCCGGTTTGGCTGGCGCAAGCGGAACCACGATTGGCTTTTTCGTCGAAGACTCAGCGTTGTTTCCCTCCACAGGTTCAATTGGCTCTTCGCGTTTGACCTGCAGCCAATTGCGACCGTGGTCGTCCGAACGGAACAGGCCGTGATTCGTTCCGGCGTAAATCGTTTCGGGCTTCGACGGCGATTGATAAAGCGAATACACATCGCGCACGCCCATGCCATTCATGGATTGTTGCCAAGTGACGCCGCCATCTTCGCTGACAAACAATCCGCCGTTCAATCCGTCAAACAAGACTCCGGCATAAATTCGACCACGTTCCCTGCTGTCGGCCAACACGGCGGGAACCTTGCGATTGATGAATCCGGCGTTGCTGGCTTCGTAACTTTCGCCGCCATCCGTGCTGATCAAAATGCCGTTGTCCTGCGTTCCCAGAAACACGCGATTCGGCAACGACGGATGAATGGCAATCGTGTTGATGACCAATTGCGGCGAAGTCACTTGCCGCCACGAATCCTGTTTTCCATCCTGCGTCGAAACCCATAGTCCTTCGGTTGTTCCGGCAAAGATGGTTTCCGGCTTGGTCGGATGGCGGTACACCATGTGAGTGCGGCGAGCGCTGTATGGAATGCCTTGAAACTTCGTCCAGCCGGTTCCGGCATCTTGCGAACGATAAATACCGCTGCACGCGCTCATCATCACCACGTTCGGATTTTCGGGATCAATTTGAATGCTGAAGATGTCGGAATCATCAATCATGCCGATTTCTTTGTGGCCAGTGCGTTTCCAGGTTTTGCCACCGTCCAGGGTTTTCCAGGGAAGATGATGCGTGCCGACGTAAATCGCATTCACATCACGTGGATCAATCGCCACGGAGTGAAATCCGCGAAGCTCAGGGTTGCCAACCGGCGTAATGAGATCCCAGTTGTTGCCACGATCTGAAGACCGATACACGCCGTTGCTGGCGGCAATGGCCATGACATTCGGTTCGCTGGCCGATTGCGAAAAACTGCGAACGGCGCGGCCTCGCAAAGCCTCAATTTCCCGCCAATTTTCTCCATTGTCTTCGCTGATGAAAAAGCTGCCTGAATTGCCTACATAGCCGCCTTCATCGCCGACTTCAGTTTGCGGTTTGACGCCCGCATAAATCACGCCCGCCTTTTCGCGGTCGAAATGAATGACCGTAACGATAAATCCGGTCGCGCGAATTCCCGGACGCATTCGTCTCCAAACGCTTCCGCCATCGGTGGAGGCGAAAATCTGACCGTCGCTGTTTCCGATCAGGATTCGGTTTTCGTTGCGCGGATCAATCGTCAACACCGTTACGTCACCACCAAACGGCCCGGTCATCTGCCAAATGCGGTCATAACTTTCCGAAGCCAGCCGTCCGGTGAAATTCACGATGCCACTTTTGGGAGAAATGACTTCGGTCACAGAAAGCGTTGCGCGATCCGCGCTGTTCAACGGGAAATCCTGCGCCAACGGCGCAAGCGTGAGATTGCAAATGAGGAAAATCGTGAGAAGTAATGACAAACAATGTTTCAATCGGTTCGACTCCATACGGATAAAACTCCGTTACCAAATTTCCGGCACGGCGGTCTTTATCGTTTCGACTCGCCAATTAAGCCGACTTGCCAGCGGGGGCAAACAAATCAGCGCCAAACGGCAAGGATTCTAAATCAAGTCATTCAAGATTTACATGACGAAGATTCCGGCTGCGGCAATGTTGGCAAATCGTCTGCTGATCGCCGAAAATGGCCGCGTCATCAGAAAGAAGGAGTGAATTCAATGAGAAAAATGTCTTTTTCGGTGATTCTACTTGCCTGCCTCTTCGTATTTGGCGAGGTATTTTCACTGAGTTCGGCGCAAACACCAGCGCCAACTCAATTGTCGAATCAACCGCTGACCTTGCAGGAATTGAATGTCCTGTTGCGACGCGCAATCGGCCGCAATATGACCGAACCGGATTTGGCGGTTCATATTGAACGGGTTGGCCTGGCATTCGATCCTACGCCGGAAGTCATCGGTCGCTTGCGCGCCAATGGCGCTCATCCGCATTTGCTGAACGTCATCAAACGAACCGCAGAAAAACTATCTGCCTCTTACGGCAAGTTGACAGTGACCGGCACGCCGCCGCCTGATCCTTTTTTGGAAGAAACGCGAAAAAACGTCCGCGATTATCTGGATGAACTTCCTGACTTCATCTGTCAACAGGAAGTGCAGCGTTATTACGACATTGATGGTTCGGGAGCCTGGGAAAAAGCCGACACGCTGACTTATGAATTGACCTACAACCGAAAACAGGAAAGCTTGAAACCGATCAACGCCGTCGGGCGCCCTGTTACCAAAGCCGTGGGACAAACGGGCGGAGCATTTTCCACAGGCAATTTTGCCGTTTCGTTGGCGGCGATTTTCGACCCTAAAACCAAAACCGTTTTCACTGCCGCCGGAAAAGATCGCCTGGGAAACCGGCAAACATTGATTTACGACTACCGCGTACCGAAAGAAACGTCTTCCTTGACAGTGCAGGCCGAAGGAGCTCCGCAAATCATTGCCGGATACAGTGGCAGCATCTGGATAGACGCGGAGAAAAAATTGGTGCTGAGAATCGAACAGGCTGTGGATGATCTGCCGAAAGGTTATCCGGTGACCAATTCCGACAGCATCATTGATTACGATATGGTGAAGTTGCGAGGAATTGATGTGGAATCGTTGTTGCCGATTCGCGCGGAATTCATGATTGGCGACCGGCGTATGAGACAGCAATCGCGCAACCTGATTTACTTCAAGTTCTATCGGAAATTTGAAACGGACATCAAATTCATTGACGATCCGCAAACACCGACAACTCCACCGACCAAACCACCGGAAAAACCGTAACGAAAAAGAAAATGGACAGGATGGAGGGATCTTCAGTAATGCGTAGCATGTTTGCCACGTACCCTGAGTCATCCTGTAAATCCTGTCCAAACAATTTTTCCTGCGACTAAGTCTCGCTGTAACTTTCGCGCACCGCGCCACTCGGCACGCTAAAGCGTTTCAGCCACATTGCCGCCAGCCATACCAGTCCGGGACTGGCTGACAACAAACCCGACACAATCACCATTGAGCGCGGGCTGAACCATTTCATCATAGCTCCGGCCACCAGCATTGAAATTGTCATCGTGCTTAATTCCAACGCCCGGTCTGTGGTGAACACTCGGCCACGATATTCGTCAGGAAGCATGCGCATCATCAACGTTTCCTGCACTCCGAATTCCGCGCCGAGAATCAAACGGCTCACAGCAATGCAAAGAGCGAAACTCCACAACGAAGGCATTAAGCCAGCCGCTGCGAAAAACAGCCCGTGAATGAGCAATGACCAGCCAACGAAATTGCCTGCACGCCGTTCGTCCGAAGCCCAGACACCGGCTCGGCGAGCCAGCGCCATGCCAACGAACAACCCAGCGCCAGCCGCCGTCAAAAGCACAGCCAGACTCCAGTCGCCCGGATCACCCGTGTGTCTGATGAATTCATGCCTGGCGATACGGTCGAACACCAGATTGTTCATGCCACCGCCCAACGCCCAGCCAACGTTCACCATAATGATTCCGCGAACAAACTGCGTTCGCCAGACAAATGCCAGTCCTTCTCGCACATCGGTGATGAAACGATTGGCAGGCGGCGCGCTGACTGAAACCGCCTCGGCATTCGC
>JAEUQP010000184.1 GCA_016789645.1 Acidobacteriota bacterium
GCGCGATCCAACCCGACCAGCGCCGCGCGAGCGATGATGTTGTGACCGATGTTGAATTCTTCGATGTCGGCAATGCGCGCAATTGGGGCTACGTTGCGATAGGTCAATCCGTGCCCGGCGGCGACTTTCAATCCTTCGCGCACGGCGACTTTAGTTGCAGCTTTGATTCGCGCGGCTTCTTTTTCAATCGCCTCGATTCGCCGAACAGTTTTGTCTCCGGGCTGTTCGTTCAAATGCGCGTATTGCGCCGTGCAAATTTCCACCTGAAACACGCCCAACCTGGCGGACGCTTTGATCTGTTCGATATCCGGGTCAATGAACAGGCTGACAAAAATGCCGTGATCGTTCAGTTTGGCAATGGTTTGTTTGATCGTTTTTTTATGAGCGACGACATCCAGCCCGCCTTCGGTTGTAATTTCCTGCGGCGTTTCGGGAACCAGCGTCACCACATCCGGTTTCACACGCGAAGCGATTTCGACCATTTCATCCGTTGCAGCCATTTCCACGTTCAGGTGCGTGATGACGGCTTGTTTCAGCGCGATCAAATCGTAATCCTGAATGTGTCGCCGGTCGCTGCGCAGATGGGTGGTGATGCCGTCGGCTCCGGCCAGTTCGCAAATCACCGCCGCCGAAACCGGATTGGGTTCGTTGGTGCGCCGCGCCTGGCGAATGGTGGCGATGTGATCAATGTTGACGTTCAATCTGCTCATCGTTTTGTTTCAGCAATATCAGATTTCAGGTTGGTTATCTTGGCTGTTGAGGCGTATTTGCCCGTCAGGTCATTCCAGCGAATCGTGGAAACTTCCAACAGCACTTTGATCGGCGATGCGATGGGATTGACCTTCGAACCTTCGACGTGATTCCAGCGAACAGGAGTTTCCAACAACCGCCAGCCTTGTTTTTTGGCAATGAACAGGATTTCGGGATCGAAACCAAACCCATCAATTTGTTGCAGCGGAAACACCGTCTGTGCGGCTTCACGGCGAAACGCTTTGAACCCACATTGCGTGTCTTTGAAATTCAACCCGGTCAGCATGAATTGAATCAGGTTGCCGACCTTGCCGATGGTTTCGCGCGCGACGGATTGATGCGTCCCGATCAAGCTGCGGTCAAGCGCGCGCGATCCGAACACCACGTCGTAGCGATTTTCGGCAATCGGGGTAATGACTTTGACGATTTCACTGGTCGGCGTAGCCAGATCGGCGTCGTAAAACAACGCGATGTCGCCCGCAGCTTGCAACATGCCATTTCTGACCGCGTAACCTTTTCCGCGATTGCCGGGATTTTCAATCAACCGCAATCGCCCGGAACTTCGTTCGGCAAATCGCAACACTGTTTCGGCAGTCCGGTCGCGCGAACCGTCATTGACCACCAACACTTCGCTGTCATAACTCTGCGCGTCCAGATATTCGAACGTGCCTTCAAGCGTGCGCCCGATACGGTCTTCTTCGTTGTAAGCCGGAATGACGATGGATAAAAAAGGCATCTGCGTTTGTCCTCTTGGTGAGCCGGCAATATAGCACGCTGATTCTGGCTGTGAAATTGTTTGGCCACCATCATTCAACGTAACCGGCTGGCTGCTTTTATCTCATTCGTTAACTTGTAAATCGGGTAGGTTTTTCCTTTTTCCAGATACGCATCCAGGAAATTCCAGCGGACAAATCCGTCGTCGCTTTCGGCTTCGAGCAGATAAAAAATCAGCGAAGCCAGCGGCTGCGTCGTGCGAACCAGAATCGAACCGGCGGGAAAGGTCACGGTTTCGGTTTGCGTGCGGCCTTTCAGTTTGACTTCGGCGTGACCTTGAAAGGCGCGAGCCGCCTTGTTGACCGCATCAATCACAAAGCTTTCGGTTTCGGTGGTCAGCGGTTCGGTCAACTCTTCGATGGCGATGCCGTGCGCCTGCAGTTTTTCGATCACGGTTTTTAAACCCGCTTCGTTTTTGAACAGGTACGCGCGCGGAACCGGATTGCTTTTGGTGGCGGCGAACAAACCGTAATCGGGCATTGGCGTTGGCGTGAATTTGTCTTCCACCATTGCGGTCATGTCTTTGCCGTTGCGAGGATTTTTGACCTTCCTCACTTCGCCGACCAGGATGTTAACGGGTTTGTCCAGAGCTTTGAGTTCAAAGGCAACGCCCTTTGCCGGGAGCTTGCCGCGAACGGCGTCGGCGTCTACGCGGTTGATGAGCGCGGTGATTTCAGCGGCGTGAAGGGCGGAGTATTTGAAAATTTCTTCGACAAAGGCTTCGGTGACGGCGATGCGGCCTTTGAAATCCAGATAGCTATAGGCTTCGGACAGAATCGTCAGCCGGTTTCGCAAACCGACATAGTTATTGCCGAACATCGGTTTGTGATCGAAGGTGCGCCAGATTTTGGTTTCCGGTTTGTCGGCGGGAAGGGCGGCGCGACCTTCCCGCTGCATTTCGAAAGTGTTCACTTCGCGGTTCATGCGCTCTTTGGTGGCGAAGTTGCCGTAAAAGTACGTGCGGAATTTGTGCTTCGTTTGCAGCGTGCGTGTGATGGTCGGAAGCATTTTGTTGCGACCAAACGCGATCAGTCGCGCGTCGGCGTTTGGATTCAGCGTCGGCGCATAGGTCAGGTGATAACCGTGATACGAGCCGTTCGTCGTATGCAGATCAACGGTCAAGTGCGGATCCCAGCGATTCATCAATCCCACCAGCGCGTTGGCTTCGGGCGATTCCAGTTTCATGTAATCGCGGTTCAAATCCATGCCCTTGGCATTTTCGCGCGTGCCGACTCCGCCAATGGGGCCGTTCTGCGCCGTGCGATTGGCGACATTGATCCGTTCGTTGCCGTCGGCGTTGTAAATTGGCGCAACCAGAATCACCAATTTGTCCAACAGGATTTTCAAATCTCCGGCGACGATGCGACGCGACAAATGCAACATCGCTTCTTTGCCTTCGACTTCTCCGGCGTGAATGTTGGCTTGAATGAAAACGACAGGTTTGCCGGAAGCGCGTGCTTCGCGCGGTTGGGCAATCGGCGGATTGGCAAAAATCATCAACGGCAAGTCGCGGCCTTCGATGGTTTTGCCGAAGGATTCGACGCGCAGCTTGTCGGTGAGTTTTTGCAGATCGGCGATGAACCGCAGCACGTCTTCGTACCGACTGGTTTCTTCGTAATTGGAAAGCTCGGCGCGGGATTTGGGCAGATTGTCTTGAGTTTTTGGCATAACAGTCGTGGTCAACAGCAACATGCAAAACAGCAGAGCAGCCGTTTTCATAAATTTGATTCTCCGGGATTGAGCGGAATGGGTGATACCGGTCAGCGAGCGCGGATTGTAGAAGACAGCAAACGAACTTGCCAACCGCTCAACTTGCCAGCCATTTCACAGCAGCGATCTTGTACAGCCAGCTCAGCAGATAAGTCGCAATCAGAAAATAAATCAGGTAATCAACGCCTTTGGCGCGAATGAAATTCGCCCACGTGATGCGCCGCCGAAGCAAGTAAAGAAGCAGTGGAATGCCAACCACCGTCAGGCAAAACGCAATCACGCCGAACGGTTGGGTGATGAACGCCTGATAAAAATGCAGTCGCGCCGAATGCGCGAAGCTGGTCGTCAACCCGCAACTTGGACAAGGAATGCCAGTCAGTTTGAAAAAGAAACATGGCGGCAATCCGAGTTGTTCGTGAGTACCAAAACCGTTTGCGGAAGGCGTCAGCCAACGGGCGAGCAGCAACGTCGAACCAGCCAACGTTGTCAGCGAACAGTAAATCAGTTGGTCGTTGCGATTGAACGACGCCAACCCCGAACTACCGTTTGGCGAAAGCAGTCTGCGAAAGAGAGATTTGTCCGGGGTGACAGCAGAAACGTTCATGGTATTGAATTGGCTGCGGCTCCAATGAAGGCCAGGATAGCCCAGGCAAGAGCGCCAAGGCAGTAAATGACGGTTCCGGCAATGCCCA
>JAEUQP010000192.1 GCA_016789645.1 Acidobacteriota bacterium
CCGCCTCGACCGAACGCTCCTGGGCAATTGCCAACGACACTGCTTGCAAGGATTCGAGTTTCATATCGCCACTTTACACGAAATGTCGTGATTAAAAACTCGGTCTTTCGTTGTCTGACGAAATTTCGTGGCTAGGTCTGAATGTCAGAAAACAAGCCAAACCAAATGATTTCAATCAGTTGAATCAATCGCCAGCCGTCGGCACGGCGAATGCCCTTAAGCCAATCGCAAGGCAACAAGCTTTATCAGCAAGGCAAAGCGCCAAAATGGCTGACGAATCAATTGCCAACACGAACGAACTGACAGGAGAAGAAAACACCATGCCAAGACTGAATGCGATTGATCCCAAAGAAGCGACCGGCAAAGCCAAAGAATTACTGGACGGCGTCAAAACCAAAATCGGAATGGTTCCGAACCTGATGCGCACCTTCGCCAATTCGCCGGCGGCGCTGGAAGGTTATTTGAACTTCAGCGGCGCGCTCAGCGGCGGATTGCTCAGCGCGAAATTGCGCGAGCAAATCGCCTTGACCGTGGCCGATGCCAACAACTGTGAATACTGCCTGTCGGCGCACACCGCCATTGGCAAAATGGTTGGCTTGAACGAAAACGAGCTTGTCGCCAGTCGGCGTGCAGGTTCGAGCGATGCCAAGATCGAAGCGGCCTTGAAGTTCGCCCATCAGATCGTCATCAAGCGCGGCGAGGTTACCGACAGCGAAGTGCAGGCCGTGCGCGTCGCTGGTTACAACGATGGCGAAATCACAGAAATCATCGCCAATGTCGCGCTGAACATTTTCACCAACTATTTCAACCACGTCGCGCAGACCGTCGTGGATTTCCCGAAAGTCGCGCTGGCCGCTGGCAAAGCAAGCTAGCAGTTGGTCAGCCATAGAGGCACTGAGACACAGAGCCGACACTGTTTTTAGCTCAGTGTCTCTATGCCTCTGTGGCTAATTCTTTTGTGAAAGGAAAGGAAGCAATGGCCAAGAACTTTGCAGAGATTGCGTTCACGGAAAGCGTCAAGTTGCAGCAGCAAAAGTACGGTTCGCGCCGCTCGTATGCTCGAATGGAGCAAATGGCGCGCGGCAACGAAATCACCGAGAACGAAGCCGAATTCATCGCCGAACGCGATGGTTTTTATCTGGCAACGGTTGGCGAAAGCGGATTCCCGTATGTGCAGTTTCGCGGTGGGCCAAAAGGGTTTTTGAAAGTGTTGGACGCGCGGACGCTGGCGTATGCCGACTTTCGCGGGAATATGCAATACGTCAGCGTCGGCAACCTGACGCGCAATGACAAAGCTGCGTTGATCCTGATGGATTACGCGCGACGTCAGCGGCTGAAGATTTACGCCCGCATCGAAATCATCGAAGCCAAAGATGCGCCCGAACTGATCGCAAAGTTGCAGGATGCGAGTTACGACGCGCAAGTCGAACGCGCGATGGTGTTGCACCTGGAAGCCTTTGACTGGAACTGTCCGCAACACATCACGCCGCGTTACACCATCGAAGAAATTCGTGAATTGAATGCGCCACTGTATGAACACGTCGCCAAACTCGAAGCCGAAATTGCACGGCTCAAGGCAAAATAAGGAAAAGTCATGCCAACACCGATCAAACCACCTTTCACCGCCGAAACCGCCCGCGCCAAAGTGCAACTCGCCGAAGACGCCTGGAACTCACGTGATCCTGAACGCGTGGCATTGGCTTACAGCGAAAATTCCGAATGGCGTAACCGCACGGAGTTTTTCACCGGGCGCGAAGCCATCAAAGAATTCCTGCGCCGCAAATGGGCCAAGGAACTGGATTACCGGCTGATGAAGGAGTTGTGGGCGTTCACGGACAATCGCATCTCCGTGCGTTTTGAATATGAATGGCGCGACGAAACCGGACAATGGTTTCGCACGCACGGCAACGAGCATTGGGAATTCGACGAGGAAGGTTTGATGCGCCGCCGCGACATGAGCGCCAACGATTATCCGATTGCGGAATCGGAACGGCGGTATCGCAATTAACCGAAGCTGGTCACGTTGCGCGATTTTTCGCGGTGGCGTTCAAAGGCGAGTTCGATCAGCCGATCAAGTAATTGGCTATACGGAAGCCCGCTGGCTTCCCACAGTTTCGGATACATGCTGATCGAAGTGAATCCGGGCATGGTGTTGATTTCGTTCAGCAACAATTTGCCGGTTTGTTTTTCCAAGAAGAAATCCACGCGGCCAAGTCCGCTGCCGTCAATTGCCTGAAATGCCCGGATCGCCAATTGTTGAATTTCTGTCGTTTGTTCTTTGCTGAGGTTCGCCGGAATTTCCAATCGAGCGCCATCCGAACTGATGTACTTGGCTTCGTAATCGTAAAACTCGGCGGATTGCGGAACGATTTCTCCGGGCAAGCTGGCGGCGGGTTCGTCATTGCCGAGCACGCTGACTTCGATTTCGCGGGCGTCCACGCCGCGTTCGACAATGATCTTGCGGTCGTATTTCGCCGCCAGCGCAATTGCCACGTTCAAACTTTTCGCATCGGTCGCTTTGGAAATGCCGACCGATGAACCCAGATTGGCCGGTTTGACGAAACAGGGAAATCCGAGTTCTTCGGCAACGCGCAATTCCACCAGCAAAGGATCGGCTTCCCACTGCGAACGCAGAAAATGAAAGAATTCGACGATGGGCAAACCGGCTTCGCGGAACAATCGTTTCATCACGACTTTGTCCATTCCGGCGGCCGAACCCAACACGCCGCAACCGACATAGGGCACATCGGCCATTTCCAGCAATCCTTGAATCGTTCCGTCTTCGCCGTACGTTCCGTGCAACACGGGAAAAATCACATCCAGTTTGTCGCGTTGCTCTGCACCTTTTTCGCCGCCGATTCGAGCCAGTCCTTTTTCCGTCGGGTCGCCAAAAATCGCCACGTGCTGGTCGGCATTG
>JAEUQP010000225.1 GCA_016789645.1 Acidobacteriota bacterium
ACGACGCATAACGTGGGCAATCATTCCGTGCGGTCAGAACGTTGGCGGTACATTCGGTACGCCGACGGTTCCGAAGAGCTTTATGATTGCCAGACCGATCCGAACGAATGGACGAATCTGGCCGGGAATTCACGCTTCGCCAAAATCAAAGCCGACCAGGCGCGCTGGTTGCCGAAAACGAATTTGCCGCCGGTGGCAGGCAGCGCAGCGCGATTGCTGGTCAACGAAAACGGTGTTTGGATGTGGGAAGGCAAACCGATTCGCAAAGAAGAATTGGAGCGTTGAGCCGATCAGGTTCGATGGGCGCGATACCAATCAATCGTTTGTTGCAAACCTTCGTCAAACCCGATGCGTGCGCGGAACCCAAATTCACGCTCGGCGCGTGAAGTATCCAAACAGCGACGCGGCTGGCCGTCTGGTTTCGTCGCGTCCCATTCGATACGGCCTGTAAAACCGGTCAAGCCGACAATCTTTTCCGTTAAGTCCTTGATCGAAATTTCAAAGCCCGCACCTAAGTTCACCGGTTCGGATTTGTCATAACTTTCCGCCGCCAGCACCAAACCTTCGGCACAATCTTCGGCGTGCAAAAATTCGCGCGTCGCTACGCCGGTTCCCCAGCAAGTGATGTGATCGTCGTTGCGGTCAATGGCTTCGACGCATTTGCGAATCAGCGCCGGAATGACGTGCGAACTTTCCGGGTCGAAATTGTCGCGCGGCCCGTACAGGTTCACCGGCAACAGAAAAATCGAATTGAAACCATATTGCTGCCGATAAGCCTGCGACTGAACAAGCATCATCTTTTTTGCCAGTCCATAAGGCGCGTTGGTTTCTTCGGGGTAACCGTTCCACAGTTCGTCTTCGCGAAATGGCACGGGCGTGAATTTTGGATACGCGCAGATGGTTCCGGTGGCGACAAACTTCCGCAGGTTTCGCAATCGGCCTTCTTCCATCAACTGCACGCCCATCATCAAATTGTCGTAAAAATATTTGCCGGGATTGACGCGATTGGCTCCGATGCCGCCAACGACTGCGGCCAGGTGAATGACCAAATCCGGCTGCGCGTCGTCGTACAAACGGCGCACGTCTTCGATGTTGACCAGATCGTAATTTCGGCTGCGCGGAATGAAAATGTTTTTGACGCCACGCTGGCGCAGCTTTTCGACGACGTACGAGCCAAGAAACCCCGCTCCGCCCGTCACCACTACTCGTTCGTAAGGAAACTTATCAGTCATAAATGATGAAATCGGAATGATGAATGATGAACGATGAAATCGGAATGTAGATGGAATTTCATCCTTCATCATTCCGCCTTCATCCTTTTATAAATTGTGTCTCTTCTTTAATTCAGCCAGATCCGCGTCAACCATCGTCGTTACCAATTCCTTGAACGTGATTTCCGGTTGCCAGCCGAGTTTCGTTTTCGCTTTGGTCGCATCGCCGATCAGCAAATCCACTTCTGCCGGGCGGAAATAGCGCGGATCAATTTCAACGTATTTTTGCCAGTCCAATCCCAGGTGTCCAAAAGCCTCGTCCAGCAGTTCGCGCACCGAATGCGTTTCGCCTGTGGCAATGACGTAATCGTCGGGTTCGTCCTGTTGCAACATCATCCACATGGCGCGGACGTAATCTTTGGCGTGTCCCCAATCGCGTTTAGCGTCCAGGTTCCCCAAAAAGAGTTTGTCCTGCAATCCAAGTTTGATCGCCGCCGCCGCGTGCGTGACTTTGCGCGTGACAAAGGTCGCGCCGCGCCGTTCGCTTTCGTGATTGAACAAAATGCCGTTGCAGGCAAACAAGCCGTAACTTTCGCGGTAATTGACCGTGATCCAATACGCGTACAACTTGGCGACGCCATACGGGCTGCGCGGATAAAACGGCGTGGTTTCACGCTGCGGAATTTCCTGCACCTTGCCATAAAGCTCTGACGACGAGGCCTGATAAAACCGCGTCTTGTTCAATCCGGTTTCGCGGATCGCTTCCAGCAAACGCAGTGTGCCGAGTCCGCCGACTTCTGCCGTGTATTCGGGAATGTCGAAACTGACGCGCACGTGCGATTGCGCGCCGAGGTTGTAAATTTCATCCGGCTGCACATCACGCAGGATTTTGTTGAGCGAACTGGCGTCGTTCAAATCGCCGTACACCAATTTCAACCGGCGACCGGCTTCGTGCGGGTCCTGGTAAATGTGATCAATGCGTTCGGTGTTAAACGTGCTGGCACGACGGATGATGCCGTACACTTCGTAACCTTTGCCGAGCAGCAACTCGGTCAGATAACTGCCGTCCTGTCCGGTGATGCCTGTGATGAGCGCTTTTTTCATAAAAAATAATTCCGATTTGTCAGGCATTAACCATTATCCATTGCGCATTGCCCATTAAAAGTCAGGGTAAAAAAGTTTTCTACCTGACCGGATAATTGCTAATGGTCAATGGATAATGGTCAATTCTGAAAGTTTCAATTGATTGAGTGTAACGCGAATACTACAAGCTGGTTCAATAAGGCGGCAACCGGCAAAATTTGAAAATCGCCAATGCCGATGCTAGATTCCGTTTGCTTTATGCCGTTCAAACTTATCGCACTCGACATTGACGGAACCTTGCTGACCACGCGCGGAGAAATCACGCCGCGCACTTCCCAGGCTCTGAATCAAGCTCGCCAACTCGGAATTCAAATCGTGCTGGTCACCGGTCGCCGGTTCAATTCCGCGCGCGAATTGGTGCTGCGATTGGAACTGGATGTGCCGCTGGTGGCGCACAATGGCGCGCTGACCAAAAACATCGAAACGCTGGAAGTTGTGGATTTTCATCCGCTGGATGATGTCATCGCCCGCGAAGTCATCCATTTCGGACGTCAGCACGGCGTAGACATGATTTGCAATGACGACCCGCACGGATTGGGCACGATGGTCATCGAAGGCATTTCACCCGACAACAAAGCACTGCATCGGTACTTGAATCTCTATCGCAGTTCGGTTGTCGAAGTCTCGGATTTGATTGAATACGTGCAAACGCCTCCAATTCAGTTGACGATTTCTGGGCGTTGCGACCCTACGGATGAGTTTGAAGTGAAGCTGCGCGAAGTGATGGGCGAACGTGTGCAGATTTTCAAAACCCGTTACCGATCTTACGACCTGACGATTCTGGATGTGCTCAGCGCGTCAGCTTCCAAAGGCGAAAGTCTGGCTGCTGTCGCTGCTCGGCATGGCGTCGCTCGCGAAGAAATCATGGCTGTCGGCGACAATCACAATGATTTGACGATGTTGCGTTACGCCGGTTTGGGCGTGGTGATGGGCAACGCCGAAGAGGAATTGAAACAGATGGGATTCGCCCAAACCGCCTCGAACGAAGAAGACGGCGTGGCATTGGCAATTGAAAGGTTCATTCTTGAAACTTGAAGGTAAAACTCTCGGCTTAAAAGCCAATCAACTCCAGCGGCTGGAAAAAATGTACCAGCGCCGCATTCCTCCGACGGAAATCGTCACGCAGGAATTCGCGCGTCAGTTGACTGAACTTTCGCACGAAATTGGCCGCCAGGTCGGCGTGCTGGTCAATCGCAAAGGTCATGTCGAAACCGTAGTCGTTGGCGATGCCAGCCAGATTGTCTTGCCCGCGCAGGATCGTTCGCGTCTTGGCAAATCTCGTTTTTACGGATTGCGCTGTTTGCACACACATCTGCGCGGCGAAGCCGGACTGACGCACGACGATTTGACTGACCTGGCGTTGCTGCGACTGGATTTGATGGCGGCGATTGACGTTGATCCGAAAACCGGGTTGCCGGGAATGGTTCGTGCTGCGCATTTGTTGCCCGCCACAGCCAAATCCCGCGAAGAAGAAACCGGCGAACAAAAAGCCTTTCAATTCCTTGATCCGCATTTGCCCGGCCAACTTGATCTGGATTTCATTGAGTTGATCGAATCGCTGGAAGCGGAA